>NZ_CEYNTP010000091.1:0-7808 GCF_982873095.1 Lentiprolixibacter sp.
TCTAAAATATTACTGCACGTACAAGGCTATACAGGTTGAATTTTTCGGACTGGTCTAATTACCTGATGCAAGCTCATTTTACATCAAATGCCCTAAAACAAGCACAAGAATTTGCCTTTGAATCTTCCAGCTTTCTTAACTTGAGACTATCCTTAACTACTTTGTTTTGATTTCTGTCCATAGAATAAATTCCACCCTCAGCATTCCGCCCCATTATCGCCAAACCCATAACTACAACAGTTAGAATTCCAAGCAATATTTTTTTTAATGATTTCATATTATGGTGTTATGATTTTGAAGCGATTAAGTTTATGATGTAAACCTATAGAAGGATTGTTAAGATAGTTTTAGTCGTATTTAATGATTTGATCATTAAAGAATTATATTTCGATTAAGACATGCCTAAAATGTTTGGTAATTGTAAACTACATCATAAGAATTTGTGCTAGGATTATCTCATTTTGATTGTACCGCTTGGTATGGTAATAATTTCCGCTTTATAGCTTAGTTTTTATGGTATAATGTTCATTTTGGACTTATACTCATTATCAGTACTTAACCTTTGTAAGTATTTCTACTCGGAATTCCTGTATTTCATCGAAAGTTGTTGCCATTCAAATGAAATTGCTTTTTTAACCTTAGAAGTTATTGTAGTTTTACCTGTGAATTTAATTGTAGTGTTATGAAAAAGATTATAACGTTGTTAGCCCTTGTTGTTGCGATCTCAAGTTGTAATAATAACAATGATGATGAATTTGTTTCAACTGTTATTGATCGAACAGACCCAGAAAATTCTGTTATCTATCAACTGGCAGGTACCACAAATTCAAATATATCCGGAGAAGTAACCTTTGCCAGAAATCAGGATAATACTACCACCGTATTTGTTCGCCTGGTAGGTGCATCTGAAGGTGTTCATCCAGCAGCGATACACTTTAACAGTAAGGAAGAAGGTGGAAGTCAGGCTATACAGCTAAACGCTTGTGAATGCCTGGAAAGTGAAACCGTGGTTTCCCAGTTGGATGATGGTACGAGTATAAATTTCGATCAATTAATTAATTTCAATGGGCATCTGAATGTTTTTGAAAGTGAAGCCCTAAGTGATATCATCATTGCACAGGTAAATATTGGCTCAAATGCACAATGATGATTCCTTTTAAGTAAGAAGGCCGTAAGGCCTAATTTATCGATCTAAAGCCTCATATTATATGGGGCTTTTTTCTTTACGTAAATGGCACACATATTTCGTATTTTGTTGCGTAGTAGCCTCTTTAACGATACTCATATGAAAAAAACCGTCCTTTTTATAAGCCTGGCACTGTTCTCCTCCTGCAATGGCCAGGAACACAGGAAGAAACCGTCTGAAGAAAAAGGTGCCGAAACAAGGCACAACCAGCATGCTGGTCATGATGACAAAAAAGGCCATGGGCCTGGAACGGCCAATGCATACATGCACGCAACTCCTGTTGAAGAGCTGGTGAAACGGTTTGAATCTTCAGAGCGGGACGACTATCAGCATCCCGAAAAAGTGCTGGAATATTTAGGTGACATAGAAGGAAAGACGATTATGGACATTGGGGCCGGATCCGGATACTTCTCGGTGAGACTGGCTAAAAAAGGAGCCCAGGTCATCGCAGCGGATGTCGATGACGAGTTCCAGGCCTTTTTGAAAGATCGTATCGAAAAAGAACAGCTCCAGAATATAACTACCCGCAAAATCCCTTATGATGCTCCTGGTCTTGAAGATGGGGAAGTAGATATAGTACTTATTGTTAACACCTACCACCATATTGAAAATCGTCCCGATTATTTTGCGAAGGTGAAAAGAGGAATAAAGGAAAATGGTAAACTGGTCATCATCGATTTTTTTGACGCCGATATTCCCGTAGGACCCAAACACCATAAAATATCCATTGACACGGTTATCAGTGAGCTAAAGAAAGCGGGGTATACCCAGTTTGAGGCCGATGTTTCCTTATTACCCTATCAATATATAATTACTGCCAGCTAAGTGATATTTGGGAAATAACATGCGATCTCCTTATGATCGAAACAATTACAGGGGTTGCTCCTATAGAATTCACAAATAATTAACAGTAAATCTTAACGCCTTCACCTACTTTCGCGATAATGAGTGGGAAACGCCTTTATAGAATTCTTTCTGCCTTATTTCTGTTCTTATTGATAGGGACCAAAGGGCTTGGCTACCATTCCATAACTCATGATGATAGCGAAGGCGCAGTCCAATGCGAACTCTGCACCTTTGTCATGCAGCAGGAGGGTAACGATTACACACCACCTGTTGATTTGGATCTTCCTGTTCCAAATATCCCTGCGATTGACAAGCAAAAGGATATAAAGGGCATCGTTGTTTTTGACGGCCGCTTCAGTCCCGACGCCTTGTTTTCCCGCCCTCCGCCTGCCTGGGCGTAATCCTACCCCTTTTTGCAAAGCTTTTGAGGCGTTGCCTTTTATTCCTTCTTTATCTTTTTTATGAAACTCAAATTACTCTTAATAGTGCTCATCTGGGCTCCCATCACCATGGTGGGACAGGAATGCCGTTTTTCCCTTAGTGGAAAAGTGATCGACTTCCACGATAAAACTCCGTTGGAGCAGGCCAGTATTTTCATCAACCAGATTGGGCGTTCTGCTCTTACGGACACCGATGGGTTCTTTGAATTTGAAGGAATTTGCCCAGGGACCTATCAGATCCAGGTAGCCCATGTGGAATGTAAGACCCTCTTCCTCGAAGTTGAGGTTAGCGGAGATACCTACAAAGAGATCCTGTTGGAACACCACCAGATTGAACTGGAGGAGGTACAGCTTATTGGGAGTGCCATCCTGAAAAAAACCAACTCAGCACTTGAGGCTTCTCTTGAGGAAGCCACTCTGGAGCAATTCAGCGGGGCCAGCCTGGGAGATGCCTTGAAATCCCTGTCGGGCGTGTCCAGCTTGAATACGGGAGCTAATATTGTGAAACCGGCCATTCACGGCTTAAATGGCAGCCGCGTGCTCATCCTGAACGATGGGGTGCGCATGCAGGATATGGAATGGGGCGATGAACACGCACCTAATGTAGATGTAAATGCAGCCAGTGCAGTAACCGTAATTAAGGGAGCTTCTGCTCTAAAATACGGTGGCGACGCCATAGGGGGAGTGATTGTGCTGGAGCAGAAAAACCTTTTCGCCAAGGACACACTTTTTGGAAAAACATTGTTAACAGGAATGACCAATGGGCGTGGAGGTACCATTACCTCAGAGCTCAACAGGGCTTATGATAATGGTATGTACCTCAAAGGGCAAGCCTCTTATAAGCGACTGGGAGATGCGGAGGCACCGGATTACATGCTCTCCAATACCGGGATCAGTGAAATTGGGGCTTCATTTCAACTTGGGCGAAAGCAACTGGCCTGGGGATGGGATGTGCGCTATGCCTATTTCAATGCGGAGATTGCCATATTACGCGCATCTCACATCGGGAATGTTGAAGATCTGATCCGAAGTATCAATAGCGGTCAGCCTGAGATCATACGCGACTTTACCTATGACCTGCAAAATCCAAGGCAGGAAGTCACACATCATCTCGCCAAAGCGAAAATATATAAACGATTTGAGGGTCTGGGCCGACTCAACCTCCAATACGACTATCAGAATAACAGACGCTTTGAATACGATGTTCGGCGCGGGGAACGCGATGATACCCCCTCTATTGATCTTGAGCTGCAAACCCATACACTCACAACAGATTTTAAACTGGATGCAAAAGAAGCCTATGAGTTGCAATTTGGATTGCTGGCCCGCTATCAAGACAACTTTGCCAATCCGGCTACCGGGGTCCGAAGGCTGATCCCGGATTATGAAAAATTTGACCTGGGCAGTTTTATCACCGGGGAGTACTTCCTCTCTGAATTTTGGACCCTCGAAGGCGGCTTCCGCTATGATTTCAACCGCATCGATGCCCAGAAGTTCTTTCAGGTCTCACGATGGGAAGAAAGAGGATACGATCAGGATTTTTCTGATCTGGTCACCGAAGACCTTGGCACACAATTATTGACCAATCCGGTATTTGATTATCACAACATCTCGGCTTCAGCAGGGCTGGCGTATAAAGATCAGGATCAAAACTTCCGTATCAATTATGCCCTGTCACAACGGGCCCCCAATCCTTCAGAACTCTTTAGTGATGGCTTGCACCATTCCGCGGCCAGGATTGAGCTCGGTGACCTGCGAATAGATCAGGAAACTTCGCATAAGTTTTCTACATCCTTCGAAAAGGATTTTGCCAACTGGGGATTGCTGGTAGAGCCCTATGCGAATTACATTCAGGACTTTGTGCTCCTGGAGCCCACCGGAGTAGAGTTTACCCTGAGGGGTGCCTTCCCGGTCTGGAGTTTTCGACAAACAAACGCCCGACTGCTGGGCATTGATTTGTCCGGCTATTATCAATACACCCAAAATTGGCGATCAGACCACCGGTTTTCCTTGGTAAAGGGAAAGGATACCGAGAATAATATTGCCCTTATCAATATCCCAGCGGCCAATTTCAATAATCAGGTTTCCTTTAAACAACCTGAATGGCACGACTTTGAGGTTTCCCTGGAAAGCCAGTATGTGTTTAGGCAGAATGAAACACCGGATGATATTGTTGTATTCTCTCCGGAACAACAAGAAGAGGTCTTGCTGGAGATCAACACGGCACCAGAAGCCTATCATCTACTCAACCTAAATAGCAGTATGTCATTCCCGCTGGGAGGGCGTACCCAATTGACTACAGCCTTGGCAGTAAATAACCTGCTGGATACATCATTCCGCGATTATTTAAACAGACAGCGATTCTTTGCAGATGACCTGGGAAGAAATATAATACTACAATTGAAACTTAATTATTAATCTTAAAATCAAAAAATGAAAACCATTAAAACAATTTTGTCTCTTGCACTTGTTAGTGTATTGTTCGTTTCCTGTTCTGATGATGACGCTCCGGATCCAGTCAATGAGGAAGAGCTCATCACGACAATGATTGTTACCCTGACCCCTCAGGGAGGAGGCGATACGGTAATTCTGCAATCTCAGGACCTGGACGGGGACGGACCCGATGCACCTGTAATTGATGTTTCAGGGCCATTTTCCGCGAATACTACTTATTCAGGGGAGATCTTATTGCTAAATGAGACGGAATCTCCTGCAGAAGATATTACGGAAGAAGTAGCCGAAGAAGCTGAAGAGCATCAGTTCATTTTTGTGACCACAGGTGAAATTACGGGGATCACCTATGCTGATCAGGATGGAAACGGAAACCCAATTGGGATTAACTTCCAATTAGAGACCGGTATTGCCGGAAGGTCCACTTTAGCTATTACGCTTCGTCACGAACCTAAAAAACCAAATGACGGTACCCTGGCCGATGCCGGTGGGGAAACAGATATTAGTCAGACCTTCAACATTACAGTACAGTAATATCCATCATATATGCAAGGAAAGAGCGGGACCAGCGTCCCGCTTTTTTATTGCACAGATTCAAAGACCGAAGAATTTTTCAGTTGATCGGGATCGGCATTCCAACTGGGCTTCTGCGAAGGGTATGGTTTTTCGGTTGAGTTGAAAATAAGGAGTAGTTCATCCAATGTTCCGGACAGATGAACCAAAAGCGCGTGACGGGAATAATAATGAAAATACATTTGAAACGAAAAGATTAACTACGTTACTAACTCAATTATCGCGTATGAGAACAGTTTTACTATTAAGGGAAATTTACAGGGAAGGATTTAGAAACTTAGGGCACTATTTGGTAAAGCATTACTTCAAGCTTTTTGCATGGTTCAGCTTTATCATGTTTACCGTAGTGCTTTACGCTTTTGTTTACCGGATTTTTACCGGGTTCCCTTTTGATTAAACGCATTTTGCAGCTTCAATTTTGATGTGGAAGCCTAAGAAGTTCAACTACATTGACCTGTTCCTGGTGGTGGGATGCCTGTACATATCGTATATGGTTTACCTTATTGTCACCGCCATGGAAGGGCTTTAGGCTTGTTAAGCAGAGGAAATACCTGCATCAGTAAAGAAACTATAACGCCAGGAGATTCAGATACATGAAACGGCCCCACGAAAAGTGGGGCTTTTTTTGGTGGAATGGCCTAAAAATGCTGTTTTTATCCCTTTTGGGGTGCAGTTCATCCAAAAATTGCCCCTTAGCTTTAAACCTGGTACAGCCTTTGCCATCCTACTCATAAAAGCATTTGTTATGAAAACAGCAGTTATGATTAAGGAAATTTACGCCGAGGCCTTTAAGAACCTCGGTCATTACATGGTAAAGAACGGTCTTAAAGCCTTTGCATGGTTTAGTTTTATCCTCTTTTTTATGGCCTTGTACGCCCTGGTGTTCAGGATGTCCACGGGTTTTGCATTTGACTGATAGGCGTCTTTCACTCATACTCAGGAAGTACGTATTTTTAACATGGAATAATTCCATAAAATAGGAAATAATCCATATATTAGCTATCCTTTTTTGGATAGTGATGCAAAAGACGATACTCCATCTGGATCTGGATACTTTTTTTGTATCCGTAGAGCGGCTCATTAACAGTGAGTTACGGGATAAACCCCTGTTGGTGGGGGGTACGAGTGACCGCGGGGTAGTGGCCGCCTGCAGCTACGAGACCCGTGGTTTCGGAGTGCATTCCGGCATGCCCATGAAAATGGCCCGGGAACTTTGCCCGGAAGCCGTGGTGATCCGCGGGAATGCGGGTACCTATACCAAGCATTCTGACGTGGTTACCCAAATCATCAAGGAAGAGGTGCCGGTCTTCGAGAAGTCGAGCATAGACGAATTCTACGCGGACCTTTCGGGGATGGACCGTTTTTTTGGCTGTTACCGTTACGCTTCTGAACTCCGGAAAAAGATCATAAAGGAAACGGGGCTCCCCATTTCCTTCGGGCTTTCGGTAAACAAGGTGGTTTCCAAGGTGGCCACCAACGAGGCCAAGCCCAATAACCAGCTCAAGATCGACCTAGGGTATGAAAAGCCCTTTCTGGCCCCCCTGTCGATCAAAAAGATCCCCATGGTGGGCGACAAGACCTACCAGACGCTTCGCAATCTCGGGTTGCGGAAAATACAGACCATCCAGGAAATGCCCGTGGATATCATGCAGCGCGTGCTGGGGGCCAATGGCAGGGTGATCTGGAAACGCGCAAACGGGGTAGACCACACCCCTGTAATCCCCTTTTCCGAGCGGAAATCGATTTCCACTGAACGTACTTTCGACAAGGACACCATTGATGTGGTAAAACTCCGGGGGATCCTCGTTGCCATGACCGAAAACCTGGCATACCAGTTGCGCAGGGGGGAAAAGCTTACGGCTTGTATTGCGGTGAAGATCCGCTATTCCGATTTCAATACCTATACCAAGCAAATGCGGATTCCCTACACGAGTGCAGACCATATCCTGATCCCCAGGATCCTGGACCTGTTCAGGACTTTGTACAACCGGAGGCTGCTGGTGCGTTTGGTGGGCATCCGGTTTAGCCACCTGGTTTCGGGGAACTACCAGATCAACCTGTTCGAAGACACAGAGGAGCGGCTGAATTTGTACACGGCTATGGATACGATCCGGGAACGCTTTGGGGACAAAAGTGTACTGCGGGCTTCCGGGATGGGCGCCAGGACGATTGGGAGGATGGCAAACCCATTCAATGGCCAGCCCCCGATCATCCTGGCACACCGAAAACAATGATCTCTTTCTCTTTTCTTTGCCATGCTTTCCTCTCGCCAGGCTCGTCGGAAGCAATAAGAAAAGAGAGAAAAGAAAAGA
>NZ_CEYNTP010000091.1:7908-9813 GCF_982873095.1 Lentiprolixibacter sp.
ATGTATTTAAACTGCCACACCTACTACAGCCTTCGTTACGGAACATTTTCCGAGGTGGAATTGTTGCAGCTGGCCAGGGACAACCAGGTGACTTCCCTCGCCCTGACCGATATCAACAATACCTCTGCCGGGCTTAATTTTGTGCGTAAGGCAGCAGCGTACGGGATCAGGCCGGTGTTGGGGATCGACTTCCGCAATGGGGTAGCTCCCTGTTTTGTGGGGATTGCCCGCAATAATGAGGGGTATAAGGAGCTAAATGGCTTCCTCTCGGAACACCTGCACGAGGAAAAACCCATCCCTGCCAGGGCCCCCCGGTTTAGCAATGCCTGTGTCATCTACCCCTTTGAACAGGTGCAGGTGCATGATTTGGACCATTTCCTGCCCCATGAATACATCGGGGTTTCCCTCAACGACCTGAGGCGGCTCCCCTTTTCCAGGTACGGGGCCTATCGAAAAAAACTGGTGCTGCTACAGCCGGTGACCTTTCGGAACAAAAGGGATTTCAATGCCCACCGATTGCTCAGGGCCATAGACAACAATGTTTTGCTGAGCAAACTGCCGCCGGAAGAGCAGGGCAGTCCGGATGAAAAAATGTACCCTATAGCCAACCTGGCCACTGTCTTTTCGGAATACCCCCATATTTTGGAAAACACAGAGCGCTTGCTGAACAGTTGCCGGATCCATTTTGATTTTTCCCAGGAACGGGAGCCACAAAACCTGAAAACCTACACAGGGACCACCACCGGGGACGAGGAACTTCTGGAAAGACTTTGCCGGGAAGGACTACCCTACCGTTACCCCGAAGCCGGGGTGCATATACATGCCCGGCTCCAAAAGGAATTGGAACTCATAAAGGAAAAGGGCTTTGTCTCCTATTTCCTGATCAACTGGGATATCGTATCCTACGCCCGTAAGAAGAATTTCTTTTATGTGGGCCGGGGCAGCGGGGCGAACAGCATTGTGGCCTACCTGCTGCGGATAACGGATGTTGACCCCATTGACCTCGACCTCTATTTTGAGCGGTTTATCAACCTGTACCGGACCAACCCACCGGACTTTGACATTGATTTTTCCTGGCGCGACCGGGAGGAGGTAACCCAGTATATTTTCAAGCGTTTTAAGCACGTGTCCTTGCTGGGGACCTATGTCACCTTTAAGGAACGCGGTATCATCCGTGAACTCGGCAAGGTGTTTGGCCTGCCCAAGGCCGAGATCGATTTTCTCTCGGAAGGGCGGTACCATTTCGATAAACTTGACGGCACGGCACAACTGGTACTTCGTTATGGCCAGCTCATCATGGGGATGCCCAATTACCTGAGCATCCATGCCGGGGGTATCCTGATCAGCGAAAAACCCATTCATTATTTCTCTGCCACCCACCTGCCCCCAAAAGGCTTTGCCACCACACAGTTTGATATGGTCATTGCAGAGGATGTGGGCTTGTACAAGTTTGATATCCTGGCCCAGCGCGGCCTGGCCAAGATCAAGGAGGCCCTGCAGATTGCCCACCAGAACCAACCCGATGCAGCTGCGAAAGTTGATATCCATGACATCAAGCGGTTTATCAAAGATCCGGTAATCAATAACCTTGTGAAGACCGCACAGTGCATGGGTTGTTTCTATGTGGAATCCCCTGCCATGCGGATGCTGCTGAGGAAGCTGGAGGTAGACAATTATCTGGGCCTGGTAGCTGCCAGTTCCATTATCCGGCCCGGGGTATCTAAAAGCGGTATGATGCGGGAGTACATCCTCAGGCATCGCGAAAAGGGACGTGCCGAACGGGAAGCCCATCCTGTGATGCTGGACATTATGCCAGACACCTATGGGGTGATGGTTTACCAGGAGGATGTAATCAAGGTGGCACACTATTTTGCAGGCCTCAGCCTGGGGGAAGCCGATGTGCTG
>NZ_CEYNTP010000092.1:0-1746 GCF_982873095.1 Lentiprolixibacter sp.
CACAACTATAGCTTGTAAAAAAGAAGAGTCTGTACTACCCCCTGCCTGTTCAAAGATAGTGGGGGCGTAGTAAAAGATGGCATTAATTCCCGTGATTTGCTGGAAGAAAGCGATCCCCAGCGCAATGGTCATAATGGTGCCGTATTTGCCCTGAAACAGATCTGCAAACCTGCCTTTCTCTTCCTTGGCTGCCAGACCCTGTTGTATATCTGAAAGCGTGGTCTCTGCATAGGCTTCCCCTCCTATTTTGGCCATGATCTTGCGGGCTAGTTCCACCTTGTTCAATTTCATAACAAGCCACCTCGGGCTTCGGGGTACGGTAAATAGGGAAAGAAAGTAAATAGTGGCCGGGATGGCCTCCACCCCAAGCATCCAGCGCCAGCTATCCTCCCCAAGGTTTACCAGAAAATAATTGGAAAAATAGGCTACCGAAATCCCGATGACGATATTCAGCTGGTTAAAGGAAACCAGGCTGCCCCGAAGTTTTGGCGGAGCGATCTCCGCGATATAGATGGGTGCGATCAGGATGGCACCTCCAATTCCGACACCTCCAATAATTCGGGCGATGATAAACTCGGTGTATCCCGTTGCGAGGGCTGACCAGGAGGCCGAAACAGCAAACAAGGCGGCAACTATGATCAGTACGGCCTTTCTGCCGAACCTGTCGGCCATAGGCCCTGCCAATAAGTTCCCTGCCATGGCACCAAAAATGACACAACCTACAGCAAAACCCAGCATGGCATCGGTCATTTCAAAGTAGACCGTAATTCCTTTTACGGCACCAGAAATAACGGCGCTGTCAAATCCCAGGAGAAAACCACCCAAAGCCACGATCAGGCTGATCAGGACGGTGTAGGATTTGTTCATTTTGATCACTGCATCGGTATTTTCCATAGATATCAAATTAAGGCTTTAAAATATTGAAAATATTATTATTGCCTTAATAACTGAAGTTGCGTAAATAGCAAGCCTTTAATAACCTGTTAACCCAGCATTCAAGTGTTTCAGATCACGATCTGACCCCTTTCGGGACTGACTTATGCTTAGAATTTCCCGAAATATCTCTCTCTGACATTAATCCGATTCAAATAATGACTTAAGCGAAGAAGGGTCGCTACACAATTATGCATCGACCCTCTTTGCTAAAAACTTACTATCAATTCGCCGTAATAGCGAAATCATCCAGGTAAAAGGTAACGTCAGCAGGTGTATTGCCTCCGTCAATATTACCAGGTTTAACCACCAGCATGGTGTATACAGTTTCGTCGCCGTTCGGAAAATCGTTTGCAGATAAATCAAAAGACAGTTCTACCCACTCATTGGCCGTTGTCAACGTTTGCGTATACGGCGCAGGATTTCCAATTGAACCATCATTGGGTATTGCGACGATCTCCAATCGTATATCCTGATTGGGCAACGTACTGTAGATCTTGAACGTAATGGTGGAATTATTAGTAAATGTGCCAAAATCAAAAATATTCTGGAAACCACCGAATCCTTCTGCACCGGCAGGCTTTATAAATTGATATACTTTGTCCGAAGTATTGATCCCACCTGAAACGGGATTGTCAACAATTGCCCTGGTCTGAAGGGAACCAAAAGATACATTGAACCCTTCACAGTTTTCAAAGTCAACCGGGAAGGCAAGAACATCCGTGGTTGGACCACCAGAGCACGCGCCACCAGAAGTTTGGTTGCTGCACAGCCTGATGTTGTCAAACTGTATCGTCCAGTCCGCACTGCCGT
>NZ_CEYNTP010000092.1:1846-9796 GCF_982873095.1 Lentiprolixibacter sp.
ATATACTGTTGTCTGCCGTTTCGAAGTCATTGACCAGATCGCCACCGCAGTCTTCCAATGAATTGCCTCCACCAGTAGCCTGGTTGCTGCACAGCCTGATGTTGTCAAACTGTATCGTCCAGTCCGCACTGCCGTCACCTGCCGTACCATTGTCCATGATCAAGGTGATGCCCGTAACTGTACCCACATTACCGGCTACAGCACTGAAGTCATAGGTAATGGTCTCCCAGCCTGTTCCCGATGTCGGAAGTATAACCTCAATGCCCGGACCTTCCAGCTTGAACAATAACTGACGTACCGCTTGCGAGGACACGTCGATGGAGAACACCCCGGCATTGAAATCAATGTCAGGATCCACATCTATGGTAATACCTGCAAACACCTCTCCGGCACCTTTCACATACTGCCCTACTTTGGCGCTTGTGTTTACCGATGTGTCCGGATTGTCGATAATGGTACCAACACCACCACCGAAGTTGTTGAATATACTGTTGTCTGCCGTTTCGAAGTCATTGACCAGATCGCCACCGCAGTCTTCAATAGAACCACCCGTATTACCGCCTCCGGTATCGGTCTCTGCTTGTTCAATATCATCGATATAGAAGGTGCCTGCAGTAGTGCCAGGACCATCTACAAAGAAGGTAAGCCTAGAGTATTGGTCTGAAGAAGTGAAGTCGAAGGCAATTTCTTCCCATCCGGTACCTCCGTGATCTACGGATATTTCGATGGGCGCAGCTGTGCCTTGTTCCAATTTGAGCAATACAGCTACAGGTGCATCCGCCCAGAAATTTGCTTTAACTGTCTTTTCTGTGGTTAAATCAAGGGCTGCTCCCAAATCATAGAAAAAGCCTTCAAAGGCAGCACCTGAATTGGTGATGGCCCCAACATTTCCAGCTTTGTCATTAGATCCGGATTGATCAGGGTTGGCTACTACTGCAAAAGATACGCCTCCAAAAGTAGTTGCCTCATAATCAATATCAGCATCGTCAAAGGTAATAGGTAATGTTACTGCCTGTAACACTGTAACCGATATTACTACAGGTTCAGTGGTGTCTGAGGCACCGGCATTGCTGAGGGCTTTCAGGGTTACTGAATAGTTCCCTGTGGACATATATTTTTTAACCGGATTAATCTCATTAGAGGTTGTGCCGTCGCCAAAATCCCATTCGTATTTGTCGGCATCCTCTGAGGTATTCACAAAGGTTACGGTACCACTCTCCTGATCAAGAGTGAATGTAAAATCGGCCGTAACCGTAGGTAATAGGCTTTCCACTTCGGCACATCCCCATAGCGCTAGCACAAGGATGACTACGGAAAACTTGCTTGCTGTTTTTAGTAGTTGTTTCATAATAGTTATTGTTAGTCTAGTCCGTTATATTTATATACCCTCACATAATCCACCAACATGGTTTGTGGGAATACTGTTTCGTCATTTGGAGGGCCGTCGAAATTTCCGCCCACTGCCAGGTTGATCAGCATAAAAAATGGTCCCTGATCAAAGACCCAGCGGCCTGTTACATCTTCAGGGGTGAGCTGATTATACAATACATCGTCCACATAAAAATTGATGTATTCCGGGCCCCATTCCACACCGTATACATGGAATCCGGTGTCTACACGATCGTTTTCAAAATCATACTCTTTAAGGATGGCAAGGCCTCCATTGTATCCAGGTCCGTGAACGGCACCGCTAACGATGGTTGGGCTTGAACCCCCATTTTCCATGATATCAATCTCTCCACATCCGGGCCAGGGATTGGTGTCAATATCAGCCCCGAGCATCCAGAAAGCGGGCCACATGCCTTTGCCATAAGGCAAGCGCATACGTGCTTCGAAGCGACCATATTGTTGTTCAAAGATCCCTTTGGTCAACAGACGAGCCGAGGTAAATCCGGAACCTTCAAAACTCTCCTGTCGTGCAGTTATGATCAGGTAACCATTATTAACGGTCACGTTTTCTGTACGATCCGTATAGTACTGCAACTCGTTATTGCCCCAGCCGTCATCGTTGGGTCCGGTACCAATATCAAAGGTCCATTTGGACGGATCAGGTGCACCGTTGACATCGAACTCATCCTGGAAGGTGAGTTGGGTAAAGGTGGTTACGGTTTGTGTATCCTCTGTGGCACAGCCCATGTTTAGGAAAATGGTGACACCTATCAGGAGATACGCTATCATTGAAAAAGGCACCCTGGTATAGGGTAAAAACCTTTTTGTTATCATTTTGGATATCATAAGCATATGTTTTTTCTAATTCATACTGTTTTTGGTCCTTCGCTTATTCCGAGTAGAAATAAATATTGTCTACAAAAATGCTGGAAACACCTCCTGAGGCAAATACGATTTGCGCCAGATTCGTGCGGGCACCACTAGCAAATCCACTTAATCCGCCACCTGTGGCATCGGAGAAGTTGGCAAGAGGAATATCGAGGCTAATCCAGCTGCCACTTTGCAGCTGTCCCGTGTTTATGGTAATGGCACCGCCTGTATCGTTGCCGCCTCCAAAAGCACCATCGGGACCAAAGTCTATCAGTTCCAGTCTGATATTATCCCCGGCATCAATGCTTTCATCGATTCGGATATCAACGTGATAATGGGTCATTTGAGATATATCCACTGTTGGATTAACTGTAGTAGCCACAAAATTGAGGTTGTCATAGATAATGATGTTATTCTCCTCATTGATGGGCACCAAGCCTCCTGTGGTGGTCTGTCCACCAAAGAATCCGTTGTAGTTATCTACAGGGACGTTGGTATAGGAGTCACTGAAAACTGAGATGACATTTTCAGGACTACGAGTGGGCACCGGTGCGAATTCAAAGCCGCCGTTCACCTCTAAAGTCACCGAGCCCTCTGCCCTCACCCCAGCCAGGGTAGCGCTGATGGTTGTGGTCCCAATGCCAACAGGGGTTAACACACCCAGTTCGCTCACCTGTACCACGTCAGGGTTTGAGGATTCAAAGGTAAAATAAGAAGGGGCTACCTGAACCGTCTCGTTAATTCCAGAGCCCAGATTAAAGGTTTGTGAAAGCCCGCTTGCCGGGATCAGGCCCTGGATATCCAGGAAAGCCTCTGCTTCCAGATCCACACCTCCGAATATTGCCGGCCGTGGTTGAGCGACTGTGCCCAGCTTCTCAAATTTTAGCTCATCTATCCAAAACGTATAGCCATCGCCATCTTCAGGCCCTTCTGAATACCAGAACAGTCCTTTTTCAACCATAAGCTTTTCGGGGTCTGGGATAGGGATTACATATTTTGTCCAACCGGTGCTGATGCGCAGGTTGAACTTTGTAACCAGGTATTTGTTTTCTCCAAAATCCTGGCCAAAACCAATTTCATTTATGGTTGCTGCCTTAGTTGCCTTCGCCCAGAAGGTGAGGGCATCATATCCGGAGAGGTCACGCCCCCCCATATCGGGGAAGATCGCACCCGCAAAAGAACCATTGGGATCCCCAAAATTGGGTACGTCAAAACGCATAGCCGATTCCCCGGCGTATTTCGTTTCTGTATCCACAGAGAAAGCATCCAGTTTGGACCCGCCAAACGGCAGGTATTCCAAACCTGCACTAAACCCGTCAATAAAAATCTCCGGATTGTTTGAGAAGGTGGCAAATTCTGCATCTTTCCCAAAATCATAGTCCCGTTCACAACTCGCAGTAACTACCAATACGAGCGCTAAAAGGAGGGTAAGTTTTCTATATAATCGTTTTTCGTTTTTCATCTCTCTATTTTTTATTTGCCGATATTGATATGCACATAGGTCCTGATCTCCCACTCGTTACCGTCACCAAACCCAACAGGACTTAGTGTGGGTTCCGCAGCAAACTCTTCAGCCTGGTTGGGCAGGTAGCGTGGAGAAAATTCATTAAGCGTCCTCCAGGTTCCCCGTATACCTACCTGAGTACTTGGTAAAATGAACCAATCCGGTTTACCGATCGTAGTTGAGATGTCTAACATCAACTGCACCGGGAAGGTCAGGTTGAAATCGCGATGGTAGTCAAAGGGACCCCAGTCATTTATTTTAAAGGCGTGCTGTACCTTTATATTCTTGTAGATCATTCGGATGTCTGCTCCTACACGCTCTACCAGTCTGGGGTCACTACCGTTGGCCTGGGCATTTCCGAAATACAGATTCGCGATCAGACCAAGATCAGGATTCACCTTAGAAACGATACGGGCGTGTGCTTCCCACAGGTCCTGAGCCGGAACTGAATTCGGGAAGGCAAACAGCGTACGATTGCCCAGGAATCCGATGTGTGCGTCCATAGCTGTAGGATGGTGCCTGAAAACAAAGCCGGCACTTACTGCAAGTGGGGCATCCTCTGCCCTGTCATTGTCCCATTCGTACATCCAGGTCCCGGGGGTGGGATCCCAGGTAAGCAAGAGCTCTCCCCCAATCATTTCCCTGTTCGCCCGAACTGAGAAGGGATCATCAAGGATATTCCTGAGGCGTCCTGGGCCTTGAACATCATTAGGCATGGGTCCTACAATGGGCTTCTGCCACATAAAATTGGGTGCCACCTGTACATTACCGAGCTGGTAGGTGAAACCCGACAGGAAGTTGGTCTGGTTACCGCTTCCTGTATCCTTGAGCCTCCAGCCGGTAAACGTCCTGGTTTGATCATAGCCTCCTCCAGCTACAAGTCCCATGGCTGCCCCCTGGGCATACCAGTTGAATTTTCCTTTGGAGAAGGTAATCTTGGCCTTGGCCCCCCAGTTATCCTGTGTATCTACCTCATCCGTAAATACGATGTATTTGTTATTGGTGTCAGAAACCGGTTGTGCGGGATCGTAATTGGGGTTGTCCTCTGTAAATTGGAATTCCCTTCCATTCAGAGGTTCACCTCCCCAGATACCTCCTACTTCAACACCAAAGTCACCAAACTCTCTTTCTACATGTACCGTTGCCCTTCTTGTCCTTGGCATTGGGACCGCTAGAGAGGATACAATGGTTCCAAAATCATCGATATCTTCATGGAAAACACCAGTGACATGGTATTTGCCGATTTCCTTGCGGTATTTTACCAGGACCGCGGGGTTGGCCCCCCACCACAATTGAGGTCCAAAGGCAATTTTTAGGCCGTCAAAAGCCCGCTTCCCATCTATCTCAAAACCGCTGATCTCACCGTTATAGATATCCAGGTTGGGTCCGTAGTTCGCTTCCGGGTACAAGCCGAAGAAGTCGCCTTCATAACCCCAGTGATAATGCCCTGTTCGGTAGAACCCTCTAAAATCAAAATCCTTGGCTTTCCAGTCAAAGGAGGCGTTGTAGATTTGAACACGTCTTAGGTCAGTGAGGTCGAGTACCCCCTCCGGAGTATTTACAGAAACGGTACGTCCTCTGTTTTCATAAAAGATTTCGTCGATGGGGTTCTCTGCCACGTTGCCCAGAATGTTCACATTCACATTGGCCCTCATGTTAGAAGCAGGTTCTCCTTCCACCCCAACGAAATAGGATTGCATATGATCAAAGCCAAGTTCGCTTGGATAGGTTACTTCGTCAGGATCTGCCGTTTCCGGTGTGGTAATTAGGTTGCCACCCGTATTATAGGTAGTGAACCTGGCCTGCAGATTGCTTACCCGCACCATCCCGGTCTTCTCCCCTACTAAGGCGGCCTTATCGCCACGCGCCTTAAGCACAGCATCCATCAGGTTGATGTTATTGAAGTAGTTCTCAACAAAATCCAGGGTTACTCCCTCGGCATAGGGGTTCAACTGGTGGGCTTCTTTCAGCGCGTAATAGGCTGCCCTGGGAAAGAGGTCATATAATCCCCTTGGATCGGTTTGTCCCTTGGCACAGATCCCGAACCATTCTTCGTTCATGTTGTTCTCTCCGGGAGCTAAATCTATAGCATATCCCCCGTTTGCCCAGGAAGCGTTGTTATCATGGACATCGGCTCCCTTTCGGTCATTGAAGCCATACTTCCACCAGCCGTCACTGAACTGGAACGTAAAACCACCAATGGAGTTACCGGCTTTTCCCAGACCTGCTGCATTGGCATAGATTTCTTTCCAGTTGCCTACCATATAATAAGCCTGCGACTTCTGATCCTCGGAATTGCTTATTGCATTAAAGGCATCAGCACCAAACTCGGTAAACATCAAAGGTTTGTTGAGCTTCTCCTTAACCACATCGAACATGTCTCCAAAGGAAACCCCGCGGTAGGTGTTGGTTCCATAAATGTCTACATCTTTACATTCCTCAGCAACAATATCAATGAACAATACGTCCCCGTTACAAATGGCAACCGGGTGGTTGGCATCCATACTTTTCATCAGCTTGGCGGCCTCGTTCATCAGGCGGTACATGGGTCGGCCCCTTTTTTCACCAATGAAAGCCTTTTCTTCTTCATCGTCAGGGAAATCTTCTGTCTCCGCCCCAGCCCAGAAGAGCCCGTAGTTGTTTTCATTACCCAACAGGTACATTAACAGCCCCGGGGTATTTTTATAATCCCTCACCAGGTTCTCCACCTCAGACATCAGGAATTCCTGTGTGCGTGGATTAGCATAGTCTGTGATCTCGATCCAGACACCATCTATGGTAAGGCCATACCGACCAAAAGAGTGGTTCAGCATGGTGTATATACCGTAGTTCTCATAGATGTACCTGATCCACCTGGCGGGGACACCAGTATATTGGCGAATCACATTAACCCCCATATTCTTTAGAAGGGACATCTCAGTATCTAGTCCGGCTTTGATAATATCATCAGACTTTTTCCAGAACTCTGCATTCACGGTATTGGTCCCGATGGGAATGTAGTCCCAGTTCATCCCGTTCATCATGAATTCCTGTCCGTTTACGATCAGCCTGTCCCCGTCCGCATCAGAACGGATAGAAACCTGATCGACCTGAGCAAAAATTCCGGTAGCGATGAGCAGCATTACTAAACTCAGCAACGTTTTTTTCATAGTATCTCTAGTTTAAGTTGACCTTAAGGTTTGTATAGGCAGTTGCCTTCCCGGCACAAGTATTTTTGTCACTCCGGAAATTTGAAAAAGGGAGTATCCCCTTGAAGTATCGAAAACGTTGTAGCTTGGTTGGCATGCCTAGTTATGGAAAGGTTAAATATATCCTAACGAATTGTCAATTCCATAAAAATCACCTCAACAAAAACTATACATCGCAATTAAATCGCTGTTTTTTGTTGAAATGGCAATTTTGTCGATAAAATCAAGCCTCAGAGCGATTGTCCAGAATGATATAGTAAATGGGTTGTAATTAGTGTATAGGTAATGTTGAGGTGAATGTGAGGGGATTTACCTGGATTGTAGAGTTCTTACAGCCTTAAAATATAGCTGACAAGGTTTTCATCGTGCATCAAGTTGAGTTTCTTACGCAAACGATACCGTTTGATCTCCACACTCCTGGTAGAGATATTAAGCAATTGCGCCATCTCTTTGGAGGAAAGGTTTAAGCGGAGATAGGAACACAGTCGAATGTCATTTGGTGTAAGATTGGGGTGTGCCTGTTCCAGTTTTTTCAAAAATTCTCGGTCGGCATTGTTAAAGGCTTCCTTAAACAGCTCCCAATCATCATTTTGTTTGAGGTTCCTGTCAATGATCTCTACGATCTTTTTGACCGAACCTGAGTCTTCCTTGCCCGCCATGAGCTGTTCTTTTACCTGAGATAAGAGCTGGTTCTTTTTGATAATACTCATGGTCGAGGCTGCCAGTTCGTTGCTTTTGTTCTTAAAGTCTTCCTGTAACTGGTCATTTTTTATCTTAATGATCTCTTTTTCGTTCTGGAGTTTTACTACCTGCATTTCCCGTTTGTTTTCCTCCTGAAGTTTGCGTTGTTTCTTGCGGTAATATAAACGGTAGGTATTGTGCACTATAAGAGAAATTAGAATAAATGAAAAGAAATACACCCCCCACATCATATTCGACAAGTATCAGGGACGTGCAATGCTAAAAGTATATTCAGCCGAGCCCGATGATAACTTATTT
>NZ_CEYNTP010000093.1:0-6766 GCF_982873095.1 Lentiprolixibacter sp.
AAAGCCAGTAAAGGAAAACTAAGGTTGTTGTATGAGTGCAACCCCATGGCTTTTTTAGCAGAACAAGCCAATGGCAAAGCCAGTGACGGCTTTGGCAGGATTATGGAAATCCAGCCTGAGGAATTGCACCAGCGCGTTCCTTTTTTCTGCGGTAGCCGAAAGATGGTTGAGAAAGCAGAGTCATTTATGGCAAAGCACCACGGCTCCTGAGCATCCGCTCCTCCAATAATGGTTGCTTGGATTATTTGGTCATGATGTGGTAGTAGTCTTCAAACCGGACCCTACCTGTAAAGATGGCTACTGACTTTTCAATTATTTTGTCCGCCTTTTTGGTGGGGAATCCCAGCCCGAGTACGTATTTTTTTATAAGAGACATTTCTTCCTCGTCCAGGACGTGATCGGCATAAATCACTTTGAACAAATCGAACAGCCTCTCATAACGTTCTTTCTGACTATGGGAAGGGTCAATAGGATACTTGTTGGACTTCTTCATGACCTCCTTATACTCCGCTTCGGTAATATCCAGTTTATCCGCGAATCGATCTATCAATTTTTTTTCTTGGGGATTGAGTTCGCCATCAACCGCTGCGAGTGAGGCAAGGGTTGCAAAATGCGCCAAATTTTTCCTTTTTGCACTATGTCTGTATAAATCTACTATGGGCATGTTTGAGAAATCTTGTTATCGGACAAAGATACTTCATTTCCTGAGCAAAATAGAAGTGTAGAGTTGAATTTTTTGCCCTGCTGCTTTGCCAAAACTATACTAAAAGCGGCGGCCTGTGCTGCTGAAATTTGTAAATTATGCCCGCTGTGAAAAAGCCACTATTACAATTTACGAATAAAGGTATTTACTGCGAAAAGGCAGATGTATACCTGGATCCCTGGCAACCTGTTAAAAAAGCCATCATTTCCCATGGGCATGCCGACCATAGTCGATGGGGGCATAAACAGTACATTACCCACCATTCCAATATACCCATCATAAAACACCGCCTGGGTGAGCTTGCTGTTAGTGGGAAGTCCTGGGGCGAATCTTTTAGCATCCGCGGGGTGAAATTCAGCCTGTATCCTGCCGGACATATCATTGGTTCCTCACAGATCCGGGTGGAGCACAAGGGTGAGGTTTGGGTTTTCTCTGGTGATTACAAAACGGAAGACGACGGGATAGCAACTCCATTTGAACCCGTAAAGTGTCACACCTTCATTACCGAATGCACTTTTGGTTTACCCGCCTTTAAATGGCAGCCACAGCAAACCGTCTTTTGGGATA
Organism: Lentiprolixibacter sp.; assembly: GCF_982873095.1. Classification (NCBI taxonomy): domain Bacteria; kingdom Pseudomonadati; phylum Bacteroidota; class Flavobacteriia; order Flavobacteriales; family Flavobacteriaceae; genus Lentiprolixibacter; species Lentiprolixibacter sp. The sequence goes on from NZ_CEYNTP010000093.1 coordinate 1,271, forward strand.
TCAATAGCTGGTGGGCAATGAACAGGGAAGAAGGACTCACTTCGGTACTTTTTGGTTATAGCCTGGGTAAGGCCCAGCGTTTGTTAAAATATCTGGACCCCCATAATGGACCTATCTATACCCATGCTGCGGTGGAAAATATGACTTCCGTACTGCGTTCGCACACCGGGTTCCCGGAAACCCATCTGATTACAAGGGAAACAAGGAGCGAAGAACTTAAGGGCGCCCTGGTACTGGCACCCCCAAGTGCCCACGGCAGTCCCTGGTTGAGAAAAATGGTCCCTTATGTTACAGCCACTGCCAGCGGCTGGATGGCTTTCAGAGGGGCAAGGAGGAGAAGGGCCATTGACAAGGGGTTTGTCCTCAGCGATCATTGTGATTGGGAAGGATTGCTTGGAGCCATTCAGGCCACAGAGGCAACACAAATCATCTGTACCCATGGTTATACCGATATCTTTTCCAGGTATCTTCTGGAAAAAGGATACGACGCCCGTACTGAAGCTACCCTTTACGAAGGTGAGTCCGGCGAGATAAATCCTGCAGACAAGGGAGAAGAAACCAGGACAGCGTCTAACATCGGGGAAAACAACCCAGATTAAAACCACTTTTCGCAGTATGAAACGGTTTGCACAGCTCATAAAAGCACTCGACAGTACAAATACAACCAACCGAAAGGTTGCTGCACTGGCCGACTACTTCCGTACTGCTCAGGATGCAGACAAGGTCTGGACCATAGCCCTGCTTTCCCATCGACGTCCCTCCAGGCCGGTCAATACCACCCTGCTCAGAAACTGGGCGGCCGAATGGGCCGGTATCCCCGAATGGTTGTTTGAAGAAAGTTACCATATTGTAGGGGACCTGGCAGAGACTATTGCCCTGGTGGTCCCTACTGCCAAACGGTCTACCGAAAAGTCCTTACGGGATTATCTGAACGAGATGATCCAGCTTAAATCCAAGCCAGAGGAAGAAAAGAAATCCTATTTGGTTAGGCATTGGAACAGCATGGATTACTACGAGCGATTTGTCTTCAATAAACTGATCACCGGTGGATTCCGCATTGGCGTAAGCCAGAAACTCATGACCCGTGCGCTGTCACAGGCAACGGGAATTGATGAAGACATCCTGGCCTATCGCTTGATGGGCAACTGGGACCCGAAAACCATCACTTTTCAAAAACTTGTACTTGAGGAAAACGAGGCCGAATCCCTTTCCAGGCCCTATCCTTTTTACCTGGCCTATCCTATTGAGGGAAATATTGAGAACCTCGGTGACGTAAAAAACTGGTACCTGGAGCACAAATGGGATGGAATCCGCAGCCAGCTGATCGTTCGAAACGGGGAGCTTTTTATCTGGAGCCGTGGTGAAGAACTGGTTACCGACAAATATCCAGAACTGCATATTCTCACCGACCATATCCCGGATGGCACCGTACTGGACGGGGAGCTGTTGCCCTATCCAAATGGCAGCCTGGGCACTTTTAATGATTTACAAACACGGATAGGCAGGAAGAAGGTCACAAAAGCACTGATGCAAAAAATTCCGGTTATCATCAAGGCCTACGACCTGCTTGAATGGCAGGGGCAGGACATACGTAATTCCCCGTATGTGGAAAGACGAAGGAACCTTGAGAACGGACTTAAAGCCCTCTTTACAGATGATAACATCCCGTTACAACTTTCCGAGAAAATGCAGCTTCCTTCCTGGGAGAAGGTGGCAGAGGAACGCGAGCGTGCCCGGGAACTGCGCAGTGAAGGCCTTATGCTAAAACACAGGGAAGGGCCCTATGAGGTAGGGAGGAAAAAGGGAAACTGGTGGAAATGGAAAGTAGACCCCCTTACCATCGATGCCGTACTTACCTATGCCATGCGCGGACATGGACGCCGCAGCAATCTGTTTACCGATTACACCTTTGCCCTTTGGGATACCAACGAAGTGGGAGAACAGGAACTGGTCACCTTTGCCAAGGCCTATTCCGGACTTACAGATGCAGAATTCAGGCGTATTGATGCCTGGATAAAGAAAAATACACTGGAACGTTTTGGTCCGGTAAGACAAGTAGTCCCCTATCATGTTTTCGAAATAGCTTTTGAAGGTATTGCCCATTCCAAACGCCATAAAAGTGGCATAGCCACCCGCTTTCCCCGTATGTTACGCTGGAGGGAGGATAAGCGCATAGAGGATGCCAATACCCTGGAGGATCTCAGACAAATGATCCCGGGAATTTCCACAGAAAAACAGGAGGCTAAATAGGTGCGCATGAAGAGATCCGAACTGCTCCAAATAGCCGAAGCCTGGTTCAGCAAACAGCACTGGACCCCCCATGCTTTTCAAAAGAAGACATGGGATGCTTTCCTGAGCAAAAAGAATGGCCTGTTAAATGCCCCCACAGGGAGTGGTAAGACCTATGCGCTTTGGTTTCCCATCGTCCTGAATTATATCGCCCAGAATCCGGACTATGCCACCCGGCATACCAAAGGATTAAAAGCCATCTGGATTACCCCTTTGCGGGCACTATCGCAGGAAATCAAACAATCTGCTGAACGGGTCACCCAGGATTTAGGCACCCAGTTAACCGTTGGGATACGAACCGGGGATACTTCTACAGCAGAACGACAAAGACAGCGCAGAGCAATGCCCGACCTCCTGATTACTACCCCTGAGAGTTTGCAGCTACTGCTCGCGACCAAGGGCTACGCCAACATCTTCAAGACCTGTACTGCTATAGTTGTGGACGAATGGCATGAATTACTGGGCACCAAGAGAGGGGTACAGATGGAACTCGGTCTCTCCAGGCTCAAAACCATCTGCCCCGACATGAGGATCTGGGGGATTTCCGCAACGATAGGAAACCTTGAAGAAGCCAGGGAAGTGCTGCTCGGGCCAGGAACGGATTATCTTAAAAACTCCGTCTTGCTCAGAGCGCAGCTTAAGAAAAAGATTACGGTGAGGAGCATCATCCCCAAAACCATGGAAACTTTTCCCTGGCGGGGGCACCTGGGACTACGCCTACTGGAGGACATCATCCCGATCATTGAAAAAAGCAAGACCACTTTAATCTTTACCAATACGCGAAGTCAGTGCGAGATCTGGTTTCAAAAGATCCTTGAAAAACATCCGGAATTAGCGGGGGAAATCGCAATGCATCACGGCAGCATCAATAAGGAGACCCGCTTATGGGTAGAACAGGCTATTCGAAACGAAAGCCTGAAAGCGGTGGTTTGTACCTCCAGCCTTGATCTGGGGGTAGACTTTGCCCCAGTGGAAACCGTGGTACAGATCGGGGGCCCCAAGGGGGTGGCCCGGTTTCTGCAACGCGCCGGGCGCAGCGGACACAGGCCCGGTCAGGAAAGTATTATTTATTTCCTGCCCACCCATGCTATCGAACTTGTTGAGGCTTCAGCCTTGCAGCAGGCTGTAAAATCAAAAGCCGTGGAAGATCGTATCCCCTACCTCAACAGCTTTGATGTATTGGTACAGTACCTGACCACTCTGGCGGTCTCAGACGGGTTCCTTCCGGAGGAGATCTACCCCGAAGTAAAAAGCACCTTCTGCTATCAGGCCATGAGCAGGCAGGAATGGGAATGGCTGTTGAATTTCATTGTGCTGGGGAGCCAGAGCTTACAGGCCTATGACGAATACAAAAAAGTTGAAATTACCGAAAGTGGGCACTTCAAGGTAACCCACCGGGCTGTGGCCATGCGCCACCGCTTTCAGATAGGCACCATTGTAGGTGACGCCAACCTCACGGTGCGATACCAGAAAGGGGGATACATCGGAACCATAGAAGAGTCCTTTGTCTCAAAACTAAAAAGGGGCGATGTCTTTACCTTTGCAGGGCGCAATCTCGAATTTATCCGCATCAAGGAGATGCAGGTCCATGTGCGCAACTCCAGTAAGAAAACCAGCAAAGTACCCGCATGGATGGGCGGAAGGCTGACCCTATCGGCCCAAATGTCCAAAATCCTGAGGGAAGAACTGTATTCCGTCAGCCTGGAACCCAAAAGACAATCGCGTGAAATTCGGTCCCTGGCCCCTGTATTTGAACGTCAGCGGAGAGAAAGCATCATTCCACAACCCAATGAATTCCTTATTGAAACCTTTAAAACCCGGGATGGCTACCACCATCTGTTTTACCCTTTTGAAGGACGTTTTGTACATGAAGCCCTTGGCAGCCTGCTCAGTTACCGGATCAGCCTGTTGACTCCCATCTCCTTTTCGCTGGCCTTCAACGATTACGGATTTGAATTGCTGTCAGACAAAGCCGTGGATATGCAGGAAGTACTGGATAACGACCTGTTTACCACAGACTACCTTTTTGAGGACCTGCAAAAAAGCCTGAACTCCACAGAAATGGCAAGAAGGAAATTCAGGGATATTGCCGTTATCAGTGGAATGGTATTCACCGGGTATCCAGAAAAGGGGGTAAAAATGAAGCACCTGCAGAGTAGCTCCCAGCTTCTTTTCGATGTTTTTAAAGATTACGAACCGGATAACCTCCTGTACCTGCAGGCATTTCGCGAAACCTTTGAACACCAGTTAGAGGAAGGCCGTCTGCGAAAGGCGCTGGAGCGTATCGCAACCCAGGAAATCATCTGGAAAGCCTGCCAAAAACCCACCCCATTTTCCTTCCCCATTATTACAGACCGCCTGCGCGAAAAACTGTCCAGTGAAAAACTTGCCGACCGCATTCGCAAAATGACCGCAATCCTGACGCGATAGGGGGAATATTCTTGTACCTCTTTTTATACCTTTGCTGGTAACATGACCTTGCGAACCTCCATTCTCAACAATACATTCATTATGCATCCGGCTGGCGCCCTGTATTGGGAGCAGGCGGGAATCCTGCTGATCAGCGATGTACATCTGGGCAAGGTCTCCCATTTCAGGAAATCAGGGGCAGCCGTTCCCCAGGGGGCCATCCAAAGGAACTTTGAATTGATGGACGAGGTAGTACAGCGTTTTAACCCGAGGGAAATCTACTTCCTGGGCGATCTTTTTCATTCTTACCTCAATCAGGAATGGCACCTCTTTGAGAAGTGGGTACAAGGAAATTCCGTTCGCTTTACCCTTATCAGTGGTAACCACGACATCATATCCCCTTTGAAGTTTGAATCGCTCGGTATCAGGGTCTGTAAAGAACTGCGTAAGGCTCCCTACTTTTTTACCCACCATCCCTCGGAAGAAGAAGGATTTTTCAACTTTGCCGGGCATTTGCACCCTGCAGTGCGACTTAGAGGCATGGGCAGGCAATCCCTGAGGTTGCCCTGTTTCTTTCGCAGCCCTGCACAAATGATCCTTCCGGCTTTTGGTGAATTTACCGGGAATCATGTGATGTCTCCGGGAAAAAAAGACCAGGTCTATGCCATAGCCGGCAATGAAGTAATTGACGTTTCCCCAACTATTAGTATATGATTACGTGCCAGAAAGAGAAATTCAGCCTGCCAGGTGATGTAAGTTATCTGAACGGAGCGTATATGTCGCCCCAGCTTAGATCTG
>NZ_CEYNTP010000093.1:6783-8154 GCF_982873095.1 Lentiprolixibacter sp.
CCACGACAGATTTTTTCGAAAACCGGAGCTTGCTCAAGGAGCGCTTTGGGAAATTAATCCAGCTGGATGCTCCAGAACAACTGGCCCTTATCCCTTCCGCTTCCTATGGCCTGGCCAATGCAGCACGTAATATCAAAATAAGAGCAGGACAGGAAATTCTTATGGTTGCGGAACAATTCCCGAGCAACGTATATGCCTGGAAACGCCTGGCAGACGAAAACGGAGCAACACTTCGCACAATACATCCTCCGGCAACCTTCCAAAACCGGGGTGAAAAATGGAATGAAGAACTTTTAAACCAGATTACTGAGCGGACAGCTGTAGTAACACTACCCCATGTTCATTGGGCAGATGGCACCCTGTTCCTATTAAAGGCCATCCGGAAAAAAACCCGTAAAGTAGGGGCCCTGATGATCATAGACGGGACCCAAAGTGTGGGGGCCTTACCTTTTTCCGTTAAGGAACTGGACCCCGATGCCCTGATTTGTGCAGGATACAAGTGGTTATTAGGACCTTATGCGCTGGGTTTGGCCTATTACGGAAACTATTTCAACAACGGTGTCCCCATAGAAGAAAACTGGATCAACAGACTGCATAGTGAGAATTTCAAAGGCCTGACGGAATATCAGGAAGCCTTCCAACCGGGGGCAGAACGTTATTCAGTAGGGGAATCCAGCAACTTCAACCTTGTCCCCATGTTACTGAAGGCCATTGAGCAATTGCTGGAGTGGACCCCCGAGGCCATACAAGACTATTGCGGGGAAATTGCTGCCCCGTCCATTTCCAAAATCAGGGAACTGGGCTTCTATATTGAGGAGGATGCCTATCGGGCCAGTCACCTGTTCGGGATCTACCTGAGGAAAGGCCATAACCTGAATGCTATCAAAGCAGAAATGGAAAAACGGCAGGTTTATGTTTCCTACCGGGGGGATGCCGTCCGTGTAAGCGCACACCTCTACAATACGCCTGAGGATTTTCAAAAGTTACTTGCCTGTTTCTCGATCTAGGCCACGGTTGGATTTCAAATACAAGTACGAGTACGTATATTTGCACAAAGTTTAGCGGGTGACCAAATCCGACATCAAACAACTTTTTGCAAAGGCTCCTTTAATAGGGAATCTAGGGAAAGCTATTGCCCAAAAAGAAGCATTATCATCGATCTCCGGCCTGCCAGGTTCTTCACTTTCCTTTGTCCTCTCAGCACTGTTTGAAGCCTCAGAAGCCCCTTTTCTGCTGATCTTTGACGATAAGGAGGAAGCGGCTTATTTCCTGAATGACCTCGAACACCTATTGGGGGATGCCAATGTACTGTTCTTTCCAGGAAGTTATCGCAGGCCCTATCAAATCGAAGAGACCGATAATGCCAATGTG
>NZ_CEYNTP010000093.1:8164-9765 GCF_982873095.1 Lentiprolixibacter sp.
CGAAGTCCTCAACCGGATCAATTCCCGGAAAAAGCCCGCCCTGATCGTCACCTATCCGGAGGCCCTGTTCGAAAAGGTGGTGACCAGGGAAGAACTCGACAAAAGCACCCTTAAAATGCAGGTAGGGGATTCCTTTTCCCTGGACTTCCTCAATGAAACGCTTTTTGAATACGAATTTAAACGCGTTGATTTTGTCACTGAACCTGGGGAATTTTCTGTAAGGGGAGGAATAGTTGACGTATTCTCCTTCTCTCATGACGAACCTTACCGTATCGAATTCTTTGGGAACGAAGTAGACAGTATCCGCACCTTTGATGTGGAAACCCAACTTTCTACAGACCGGGTAAAACGGATACGCATTATCCCAAATGTCGAAAACAAATTTTTACAGGAGTCCCGTGAGAGTTTTTTGAAATATATCTCCAGCCACACCAAGGTCTTTCTTAAAAATCCGGAACGCTGTTTCCACAGGATTGACGATTTCTTTCATAAAGCAGAGGAAACATTTTCCAAACTGGACAGTGAAATAAAACGCAGTTCCCCACAAGAGTTGTTCATGAACAGCCAAACGCTTGCAATACAGCTCAGGTTGTTTCCGGTAATTACGTTAAGCGGGAGTACTCCTAGTGGCAGCCCGTCACTTAATGGCGACAGGGAAATAAAAAATATCAGCTTCAGCACCCATCCCCAACCTGCTTTTAACAAGAAATTCGACTTGCTAATTGAAGCCCTGAATGACTATCATGAGCAGGGATACCAAAATGTGCTCTGTTGCGCCACGGAAGAACAGGCACAACGCTTCCATGACATTTTTGACGAGATGGAGGAAACAGTGCACTACAAGACCCTGGTGCTTCCGCTCTACCAGGGATTTATCAGTGACGACCTGAAACTGGTATGCCTTACGGACCACCAGGTTTTTGAGCGGTATCACAGGTTCCACATCAAAAACGGCTATGCAAAAAAACAGGCCATCACCCTCAAAGAACTCAATAAACTGGAGATTGGTGACTATGTTACCCATATCGACCACGGGATAGGCAAGTTTGGCGGACTTAAAAAAATAGAAGTAGAGGGGAAAACGCAGGAGGCGATCAAACTTATGTATAGCGACAGGGATATCCTTTATGTGAGTATACATTCCCTGCACAAAATTGCCAAATACAACGGCAAAGATGGCGCAGTGCCAAAGATCTACAAGCTGGGTTCAGCCGCCTGGAAAAAACTCAAGCAAAAAACTAAATCGCGGGTCAAAAAGATCGCATTTGACCTCATTAAGGTATATGCCAAACGGAGATTACAGAAAGGGTTTCAGTATGCCCCCGACAGTTATTTGCAACACGAGCTGGAAGCTTCCTTTCTTTACGAAGACACCCCGGATCAGAGTACCGCTACAGCTGATATCAAAAGAGACATGGAAAGTACGCGCCCTATGGACCGGCTTATTTGCGGGGACGTCGGATTTGGGAAAACGGAAGTGGCTATCAGGGCAGCCTTTAAAGCCGTAGAAAACGGAAAGCAGGTTGCCGTACTTGTGCCCACTACCATCCTGGCCTTCCAGCATTTCCGGACGTTTACTGAGCGTTTGCAGGATATGCCGG
>NZ_CEYNTP010000094.1:0-9760 GCF_982873095.1 Lentiprolixibacter sp.
ACGGTGTTACAGAAACGGACAGGATAAACTTATCAGGATCTTCATCTTTAGCACAGGTAAGTAACAGGAACAGTGCCGGTATAATCAGAAATATTCTTTTTGATGTTTTCATGGTAAGCTCTTTTTAAAATGATCTCCTCAGTTTATCCCTCATAGATACCCCGGAGATCATCTCCGGGGTATCTTTCGTTTATAGATCCACAAGAATTACGGATTCATTGAGTTGGAACAGAATTCCAGGGATACGGCCAGGCGTTCAAAGCTATTGGTAAAGTGTCCTCCGTTAAAGGTTTCATACGTATAGTCCACGCCGTAGGCATCCAGTTTCTGGGTCAGGAACGGATAGGCTTCATCCATATTCAGTTCGTCATTCAGGCCGATGTCCATATAGATGCCGTCAAGGGATTTAAAATTATCTACGTAGGTATCCAGCATACTGAATACATCGTGTGCGTACCATTTCATGGCCACTTCCGGGACAACGTCTCCGGTTGGGTATTCAAAAGGCAGGTCCACATAGAAATTGGGATTCTCCAGGTTGGGCGACCAGCAGGCACTCATTGCAAAGGCGGCACTGGTCATGAATTTAGCAGGGTCCGGACCGGTCATGCCGTTCGGATTTTCTGCCATAACAACCGGGCCGAGGCTCAGCATGGCGTCCACGAGGAGGAGCCCACTATGGCTGGCCACGGTACCAAAAACATCTGGATGTAAAAGGCCAAATTTAAATGCGGCATAGCCTCCCTGTGAATGGCCCACCACAGATCGCCCCGAAGCATCTGACCTGGTGTTGTAATTCGAATCGATGAAATTGACCAGGTCATTTACGATAAAGTCCTCGAAATTTCCATTCAGAACAGAGTTGGTATAGAAACTAAAGCCGAACCCGGCCTCACTGGCAGCGTTGGGCATCACAATGATCATAGGCTCAATTTTTCCTGTTTCAATAAGATTATCTACCCATTTTTGAAAACCTTCAACTGGGAAATCCGGGTATTGCTGGAAGGGCCAAACCTCTCCCGGTCGCACCCAGGAATCCCAGGTATTTGGGTTGGTATAGGTTTCCTCTGAAAAGGGGAGACCGTGTAATAAGTAGACCACAGGATAAGCCTCAGGCCCCTTGGCATCGTAGTTCTCAGGCAGATACACCTGTACATTTCGGGCAGCCTGGTTGCCTATAGCATTGTTAGTCAAGGAAGGACTAATAAAACTCTTTAGCTGAAGTTCGCTTTCTGCAGATATGGGTTCATACGTAGTGTCATCGTCATCGTCGCTGCAGCTCCACGAGGCAACGAGTAAAGCGAGCAATACGGAAATAAGTCTGAAAGTTTTCATGGTATTCGATTTAAAGGTTAGACATTGGCGAACGCTGATCCAACTTTTCCATTAAATGGCAGTGGTAAAGGACTTTGGTTCGCTTTTCAAATACCAAGGTAGAACAGCCTGGCCATCACAGCTTGTCCCTCTGTGCCAAATGCTTTACGCTACGTCCCACAAACCATTTTTGGACTAATTCAGTGGTCTGCAGCGGGGTGCGCGCCTTTCAGATGGCTGGGGGCATACCCGAATTTTTCTGAAAATACCCTGCTGAAGTGTGCCGGGTTTTTAAAGCCCGTATCGTAGGCTACTTCAGAAACATTCAGGTGGGTGGTGGCCAGGAGTTCTTTTGCTTTTTCTAACCTTAAGGCAATAAGGAATTGATTGACACTCATATCGGTCAGGGCGGAAAATTTTCGGTACAATTGGGAGCGGCTCATGCCCAGGGCCTCGCAGAGTTGGACAATGCCGAATTCCTCATCGCTCAAGTGGGCCACGAGGACTTCCTGTACCTTGTCCATAAAGGCATCTTCCCGTTGGTGCTTCCCGTTTTCGGCGATGTCCCGATAGACCTTCTGGTCGGCCAGTACGGCATAGCGGGCCTGCAAGCCTTTTCGCAGGCTGATCAGGGCGTTGATACGGATAAACAGTTCCTGCCGGTTGAAAGGTTTAGACAGATAGGCGTCTGCGCCAGACTTCAGTCCCTCTATACGCGAATCAAAATCAGACCGCGCCGTCAGGAGAACGATGGGGATGTGACTTGTGCGGAGGTCGGCTTTTAACTTCCGGCTGAGTGTATATCCATCCATTTCGGGCATCATCACATCGCTGATGATCAGGTCAGGGATACAGGCCAGGGCTTTTTTATAGCCTTCTGCCCCATCTCTGGCAATTTCGATATTATAGGTGCCTTCCAACAAGGATTCTAAGTATCGGATCACATCAGTATTGTCTTCCACGAGCAGGAGTTGGAGGGTGTCACCAGAGGTAGTTTCATGCTGTGTTGGTCTGTGTTCTGCTGCAGGGATTCGGGTAATTTGCGGGCCATTTAGTGGGGGCAGGGTTACTGGACTGGCTTCGTGCCGTATCGGTAGTCTTACCTCAAATACAGAACCACTGCCAGGGGTGCTGCTCACCGTAATTTCCCCTCCCAACAGGCGTACCAGCTCACGGGTAAGAGCCAGGCCCAGACCGGTACCCGTACCCTGTGGGTCCAGGTGATTTCTGGCCTGGAAATAGCGGTTGAATACCAGGGCTTGTTCCTCTGCTGGGATACCCACCCCGGTATCTTTGACCTGTAGTTTCACAAAGGGGTTATTCGCTAATTCAATCGGTTGCAGGTGCACAACAACCCTGCCCCCATCTGGTGTAAATTTCAGGGCATTGGATAGTAAGTTAGACAGGATGTCCCTCACCTTATCGGGATCCAGGTCCATAAAGAGCTCATCTGCTGCTGATGTAAAGCGGAGGTTAATGTTTTTGAGTTCTGCCATGGAATGGAAAGATTCCACCAGGTAGCGGGTATACAGCACCAGGTCATCGTGTACAAGGTTCAACGGCATGGACTTATCTTCCAGTTTGGCCAGGTCCAGTAATTGGTTGGTAAGGGATATCAGTTTGTCGGTATTGCGTTTGATCATTTCATGTCCGGGGTCCAGCCAGCGACCGGGATCGGTTTTGATCTGGTCAGCTATACCGGTGATGATGGTTAAAGGCGTCCTGAATTCATGGGCGATATGGGTGTAGAACTTGGTCTTGAGTTCGTCGATTTCCTGGAGCCTGTTTTTTTCGGCAACCTTGGCTTTTTCCCATTGGCTGGTAAAATAAAACAGGGTAAAGAAGATGGCCGTATTGCTGATAAGGAAGCCCATGAAATAGCGGTAGAACACATAGGGTTCTGATTGTAGGGGGTTTGCCAGTGTGGCGATAATCATGGCCACTGTGTAAAGCAGGAAGATATTTATGGCCCTGCGTTTATTGGGCAGGATCAGCGCATAAACCGGGCCTATCAAACCCACATAGACCGGGGTGCCTACATTTACCATGCCCCCCATGAGGTATACCTTGATCGAAGTGAGAATCACAAGGGCTATCTGTGTAAACAGGGCAAAGGCTGTAATATCCCTTCGATGGAAATGGAACACCACCAATGGGAGCACCATACAGAGCAGGAACAGTATATTGAATACCAGCACAGCTTCTCCCAGCACGGTTCCCATCAATACAATGCTTACCGCCAGGATAGGCGCCGAAGCAATGTTGAGCAGCCACCAGATCTTCTTTTGCAGTATGGTATTCGCATCATCCCCGGCAACCTTAACATACGCTTCCAAACGGGCATTCAACCGTTTCCATATCCCTGTAAAATTATGCATGACAAAAGATTTGGGGGACAAGTTAATTCACAGCGCAGGCAGAGAAAATGATCTGCGTCAGTCAAATCCCACAAATCAAATATGATGCTATGATGCCTCGGATATCATATCCGAGATATCATTATACTTACAATCAGTAAAAGTTCTACCAGGGAGGCCCGTTTCTAAAAGTCAAAATTGGTAACAAAGTTGAATTGGTGGTAGTTGCTGCGGTTAAAGACGACCTCCGGTTCCGTATTGTTCAGGTTGTTTTTATAGACATACAAAAGACTGATGTGCAGGCCGTCGAAAAAACCGGTGAAGGCATAGTCCAGGTGCAGGTTAAATTGCTGGTAGGCATCCAGGTTGTATTTGTTGAATTCATAGGCCTCTGTTTCCGGCCCGAAGAGTCGGGTGTAAGCGACTCCCCCGGTAAAATGGTCCCGGCCAAAATGGTAGATGGCCCCCAAAGTGATCACATCGGTATCCCCGAACCCTTCCAGGCGCGACCTGGGAAGTGAAGTGTAAAAATGATCCCGGCCGAGTTCCCTGGGAAACAGGAAGCGGCCACTGTCAAAGGCATGGGAATAGGCGGCCCACAGGTTCCAGTCTCCACTGAGGTAACTGACCTTGCCGCTGAGTACCTGCCCGTGTTCTCCGGGTTGTACATAGCGCTGCCCGTATTCCAGCCCCCTTTGGTAGCGGTCCGGGAACTGTACTGTATACTGCAGGCCCAGGTTCCATTGATTTCCGTGATATTCCAGCCCCAACCAGGAGGTATGGGAAAGATGGTGGATGTACCATTGGTAGAAATCCAGGCTAAAATCCTTATAATCGGCGTGGTACCCCAGCATGGCCAATCCGTCTGATTCCAGAACTTCGTGGTACTCCGCTTCGGTGCCATCAGGCTGAACCCCCTGGTTAGACAAACCTATCCCTTCTTTAAAATCAAACCATTCGACCGTGCTCCGTGGTGAGATCCGGTCGATCCAGGTGGCATATAGCAGGTGGTTTTTTGCAAGGTTGTAATGGAACCAGATCCCTTTAAAGGCAAAGGGTTTCATCCTGCCGTCCTGATGGTTCAACAGGGGGGTCTCTTCAATTTCCATTTTCCCATAGGTAATAAATCCGTGGGTGAGGTTGTATCGGATATACAGTTCTTCCAAACGGTCCAGGTCGTTGAAATTATCAAAATCCAGTACATCAAATAATTCATGCTCCCATTTGGAAAATTCACCGGTAACCGGGTCTACCTTATTCAGGTCCGATGAAAACGCCTTGTAGGTAAATATCCCAGCAGCCCCGAATTCGAAGTTATAGAACTCGTGGGAGCGGAACCTCATGGCCCCCCCTGTAGCGTTGGCGTAGTAATCCGTAAGGGCACCCTCGTTCATCGTAGACATGAAATAGTTGCGCAAGTGCCCGGTAATGGTCCCCAGACCAAAAAGTTCTTTCAGGTTGTGCAGGCTCCCATGGGTAACTTCGCGGTCGCTATCCAGGATACTATGCGGTTCTGTGTTTTTTTCAGGTGGTTTTTCTTGCGAGTTTAGGTTGGCAGTAAAGGTGAACAATAGGGATCCCAGAAACAGGATTTTCCAGGAGGAGGCAAGCTTTCCCATAACGTTTGGAATTGGTAGAACCTTACAAAGTTGGGAAATTTTAGTGGCTCAATATGTGATAAAAGTCACGTTCGCAACCATGATCCCTCCGATATCATATCCGAGGGAACATGGTTTACTTTACAGAAAATCAATATCTTTTGAATCCTAATCTCTCAATTATGAAAAATTTGCTGCTACTTGGCCTCTTTTGCCTTACCCTTGTGGTAAACGGTCAGACCGAAAGAACCCCCAAAACCCCTTTTACCCAAATGTACCTGGACGTATGGAATACCGCTGCTGAACACTGCCTGGAAGTGGCCCGTGCGATGCCGGAAGACTTGTATTCCTACAAGCCCACGGAAGTGAGTAAAACCTTCGGGGAGCAAATGGTGCATATTGCCCATACCGTGGAACTACTTGCCCAGCGCTACGTGCAGGGGATGGAAGTAAAACCCAATACACCAGATGCCTCCAAAATGACGAAGGCAGAGATCCTCAAACTTTTAGAAAACGGACTGGACTATGTCCGCGAGGTGATCTATACGGTGGAGCAGGAGCAGCTAAATGAAACCTGTGTGATGTACCACAGCGGCAATACGGTAAGCCGGGCCTTTGCCCTGTTCTATGTGCAGGACCATATGAATAACCACCGGGCAAAAGCCAATCTTTACATTCGTATGAATGACATACAGCCGCCGGAATATACCTGGTAAAGGTTATTCCCGAACCACCCTGAACCCGGTATGCCCGGGCTTTGGTATGTTCTCTGTATTCGCAGGATCTACAAAATCATATGCGCTGTAATCATAGGTTTTCAGCGCCTCCCCGCCGGTGTAATATTCAGCTACATTACCGCCCAGGTCGTACACCATCACCTCCTCCTTGAGTTTTACCATTTGATGGCTGCCGGCGTTTTTGATTAGCGACACCTTTACCTCCCCAAGCTTGCTTTGTAGATCCGGGACATCTAGCGCAGTAAGGGCATAGCCGGCCCAATGGTTGAGGTTATTCTGGTTTTTATATGCACTACGGGCCTTTTTGTGCCACTTTTTGGCCTCCGAGGCATTGGGCAGTCGGTACGTTTTCCCTGTCTTTTGGGATAACCAGGACAAGTATCCTTCGATTTCGGCTTTAGTTAAACCCGTCACGGGTCGGTTTGCCTGTAACCTGTCGAAGGTTTTGCCCGTGTAGGCATGGTACTGGGCCAAAGTCACCTCATGAGTGCCAATGGCAACACTGTCCCTGGCTGTGGAAACCACACTGGGCAGGAGTACTCCGTCTTTCAAGCTTCCTAACAGGCCGTCGTCCGACATATTTTCCTGCAGGCTGAGCAGGGAAGCCAGGGGACTGTCTTTTTTAAAGGCTTCGTTCTCCTCTTTCTTGTCTTTGAACAGGTAAGTCTCAAACCAGGTGATCTCCTCTTTCATCTTCCGAAGCTGGTGGGTGATCTTTCGCAGTCCGTGGGGTTGCCCGGGGAACCACAGGAATTTTACCGGGGCTTTGCCTACCTGTTGCAGCCCACGGTAGTATTCCCAGCCCTGGTCCCTTGGTACGGAACGGTCCTCACTCCCGTGGAAGATGATGGTGGGTGTCCTGATCTTTTCAATCTCAAAGATGGGGGAGTACTTGATGTACCATTCGTTGTAGTGCTTCCCGTTGGTATCGTCCCAGGGGGCGCCCCCAAAATAGCTCTGGTCAAAGGTCACCCCAAACCTGCAGGTCCCGTAGTCTGAAGTCCAGTTGATGTCCCCCGCACCCGGTGCAGCCACCTTGAACATGTCCGGGTATTTCAGTGTCATCCAGGTCGCCAGGATGGCCCCATTAGACCAGCCCATGATCCCCAGCTTGTCCATATCGATATATCCTTTCTGGTTCAGATGCTGTATCCCGTTGTAGAGGTCCACTTCCTCCAGGGAATAATACTTCCCGTTTTTTATGGATTCCACAAATTCCTGGCTGTGGTTACCGGAGCCGTGGTAATTGGGTTTCAGCACAAAGGCGTCTTTGTCCGTAAAGATCTGGGGGTAGGTCGACCAGCGTTCGGACCATTGGTCCTGGTCCACCCCGGTAGGCCCTCCATGAATGCTGAGCACCAGCGGGTATTTTTTCCCGGCTTCGTAGTTTTTGGGGTAATACAGAATCCCGTTTACCTCCTCCTCGTTGGCCCCTTTCCAGTAGATGATCTCTGATTTGGCGATGGGTTTCTTTTTTAGTTTATCGTTCAGGGAGGTCAGTTTCTTTGTTCCCTCCAGGGAGACGTTTTTACGACCCACATTGATTGTTGCCAGGTAATATTCCGGTAATTGGGATGCCGTGGAGTGCCGGTAGATGAGTTGTCTGGAATCTGCATTAAAGGCCAGTAGGGCAACATGTTCCTGCTGTGCTCCCAGATCAATAGCTTTCCAGGACCAGGAATTCCCTTTTTTCTCGTAGTACCGCACTTTTCTCAAGGGGCCGTTGGCCAGTTGTACAATAAGTCCGTTCCCATTCAGGAAGTACTCCCCGGCCAGTCCATTTTCCCATTCCAGGGATACTTTGGTGTAACTACCAGTTTCGAAAGTATAGTAATACAATTCCCGAATGCCGGACCCGTTCCATTCCGGATCTGATGAGGTTTCAGCCGAGAAATAGAAGCCCATACCATCCCGGGTAAACTTGTAGCCCACTGGGGTTTGCAAGTCCTGCAGGATCTTTTTGGAGGTGTTGGATTTGAGGTCCATCAACACATAGTTGGGTTTAGGGTTCCCGTCCACCCCGTAATCCGGCGAACGGATTTCCTGGTAAACCAGGTACCGGCCGTCCTCGGAAACCTCATAGGAATTAATACGGTAGGCATTGTCAGTAATCCGGTTCACCTCCTTGGATTTCAGGTCAAAGGTATATAGGCGCCTGGGGTTCCAGTGCAGCGTGTCCTCTACGATATTGGTGTTATCTTTTTCATAGGTAATATCGTAAAGCGTTTTTCCTTCTTCCCCGATAAAGACCAGGGTATTGGCATTAACCCGTTGTACATTGCTGATCCCATTTTCAAATGTGTGTACCTCTTCGGCCTCCCCACCCATGAGGTTCAGCTTCCAGAGTTTCTTTCCTTTTTCCCGGGACGATAGGAAGTAAAGGCTTTCCCCGTCAGCACTGAATACAGGGTTGGATTCGCTTGATTTAGAGCGGGTGAGTTGCACCACTTTGGGTTTGGCTGATGTGGATCCACCCAACCTGGCCAGGTAGAGGTGGTTTACGAATTTGTCTTCTTTTATGAGCCCTTTCCGCTGGCTCCAGACGATTTTTTGTCCGTCTTTGGAAAAGCTGGGGTTACCCACATAAACCGTGTTGATAATTTCTTCAGGGGTCCATTTGTCCTCCTGGGAATAACCACAGAAGGATACACTCAGGACGAGCAATAATGCGATGTATTTCATTGGTGTTCTGTTAGGGCCCTGAAGTAACTACATCTTAGGCAATTGCGCAAGTAAAAAGGACAGGGAAAGGAAGAAATAGATAGCTCGGATATCATATCCGAGCTATCTATTTTTTTAATTCCAAAAACGCCTGCTGTATCTTTCGGGTAATGGGGCCCGGGTCATTTTCAAAATAGGTATAGGCATCGATTTTCTTGATGGCCAGCACCTGGGAACCGGTACCGGTGAGGAAGGCCTCATCCATATAGGAAACATCAGCTGCGGGGACCCCTTGCAGACGCACTTCCAGCTGCAGTTTTTCGCAGAGTTCGAGGACGATCTGCCGGGTGATACCATCCAGCAAATACGGTCCTGCAGGGTGGGTGTAGAGGATCCCATCTTTCACAAAGAATACATTGCAATGCGAAGCTTCCGTGATCAGGCCATTGCGGACAAGGACCGTTTCATAACAATCGTTCTGCATGGCGTGTTCATTGGCCATGGTATTACCGAGCAGGGAGGTCATTTTGATGTCGCAGCGCGACCAGCGGAAGTCGTCCATAGTCACTACCGAGGCGTGGTTGTTGTTGATGTCGGGAAGCTTTTTTTCCCAGGCATACATCATCACGGTGGGGGAAATTCCTTTGGGAAAGCTATGTTGCCGGGGAGCCACTCCGCGACTCACCTGAATGTACAACAAACTGTCCTTTTCAAGTAATCCCGAGGCTTCCAGCAAGGCCGGGATTTCCTTCTCTACAGCGTCCACATCCAGGGAAATATCAATCTCACCCAGGCACCATTTCAGGCGGTCCATATGGGGTTTCTTGTAGAAAAACCGCCCGTTGATCCGTGCCATCACCTCGTAGATCCCATCCCCGAAGATAAAGCCGCGATCGAAGACGGAGATCCTGGCCTGATCGGCATCCAGGATCTCCCCGTTGAGGTAGACTTTGGTTGGGTAGGAGTACGGGCTTTTCATCGATTTTTTATCTTCATGATAATTCACCTAAAGGTAAGAAGTAACTCCTTGAAATGCATAAAAAAGCCCCTGCATTTGCAAGGGCTGTTTATTGTAATGAATAGCGATATTGTT
>NZ_CEYNTP010000095.1:0-2092 GCF_982873095.1 Lentiprolixibacter sp.
CGGTGTTGAGGGCGAACTGTTTACCACCAAAGTCGGGGAGAAAACCGTTATGGTGAAGCATTTTACCTTGCTGAGTAAATCGCTCCGTCCCCTGCCCCTGCCCAAAACCGATGCCGAAGGGAGGGTATATGACGAATTCTCAGACCCGGAATTACGCTACAGGCAGCGCTATGTAGACCTGGCCGTTAATCCTTCTGTAAAGGAAACGTTTATCAAAAGGACGCGCATCACCAATAGCATCCGTGAATTCCTAAACGAGAAGGGCTATCTGGAAGTAGAGACGCCAATCTTACAACCCATCCCAGGAGGGGCTGCTGCACGGCCTTTTATCACCCATCACAATGCACTGGACATCCCGCTTTACCTGCGTATCGCAAATGAGCTCTATTTAAAAAGGCTTATCGTAGGAGGATTTGACGGGGTGTATGAGTTTTCCAAGGACTTCCGCAATGAGGGAATGGACCGTACCCATAATCCGGAGTTTACCATCATGGAACTCTATGTGGCCTACAAGGATTACCACTGGATGATGGACCTTACGGAAGAACTGCTCGAAAAAGTAGCCATCGATGCCAACGGAACTACCAAAACGAAGATGGGGGAACAGGAGATTGATTTCAAAGCCCCCTACCCAAGGATCCCCATCCTGGATGCCGTTAAAAAATACACCGGTTACGACATCTCTGGCATGGACGAAGCTGAGCTGAGGGAAGTCGCGAAAAAACTTGAGGTAGAGGTAGATGAAACCATGGGGGTTGGGAAGCTGATCGATGAGATCTTTGGTGAAAAATGTGAACCTCACTTTGTGCAGCCGACCTTTATTATCGACTATCCCAGGGAAATGAGCCCGCTGACCAAGGCACACCGGGACAAACCCGGACTTACAGAGCGGTTTGAGCTTATCATAAACGGGAAAGAGATCGCGAACGCCTACTCGGAACTGAATGACCCCCTGGACCAGCGGGATCGCTTCGAAGAGCAGTTAAAGCTCTCTGAAAAGGGGGATGACGAGGCGATGTTTATTGACCAGGACTTCCTCAGGGCCCTGGAATACGGGATGCCACCTACTTCCGGGATAGGGATTGGTATCGACCGGCTTGTAATGCTGCTCACCAATAACTCCTCCATACAGGAAGTACTGTTTTTTCCACAAATGCGACCTGAAAAGAAGCCCTTACAGCTTAAAGACAATGAAAAAGCCATCCTGGAACCTTTAAAAGCGCATAAGACCATGCCTTTGTCCGAGTTGAAAGCCGCTGCAGGGCTGAGCAATAAGGCCTGGGACAAGGGGATCAAAGCCCTCGGAAAACTCGGTCTGGTAAAAGTGGTCAAGGAAGGAGATTCCCTTACTTGTGTCCTCCAGGAATAAATTGGCACTTTTTTAACCTAACTTACTTCTAATCAAACTGTTAATTGTTTATGCCGTTCATCGAATCCGTGTGATCCGGTGAAATAAAGGTAGGCCCTCAAACGTTTATACTAGCAAAACCCCCAAAGACGCTAGTATGAAGCAATTTTACCTACTTTACTTATGCTGCTTCCTGTTTATTGCCTGTTCTCCTGAGGAAACAGTAGAAGCACCCGACCCCGATCCCGATCCCGGAGAAGCCCTTGTGGCTTGTTTTGAAATAAGCCAGGAAGTCCTTATGGTGGGCGAATCCCTGCAGGTCACCAGTTGTTCTGTAGGCGCAACCGTATTCCTTTACGATTTTGGCAATGGAGCTGCCAGCACCCTGGAGAACCCAGAGGTCACCTACTCAGAAGCCGGGGAATACACCATTACCTTAACCGCGAGTAATGCAGAAGGCAAAAGCAAGTCCTTCAGCCTTGAAGTAGAAGTGGTGGCTATCGAAGGTTTCTATCTCTATCCTGAAGTCCCGGAGGGCTATTCTGCCATTCCCCTCGAACTGGGACTTAATCCCGAGAGTGGTAACCTGTTCTACATTGAATTGCTCACGGACGAAGTGGGTATGGGAGGCGCAAAATTCTATTACAGGGAATTGAATGAAAATTTCGAAACCGAAAGCCAGTACCTGGCGGATAAACCCTATAACAGTAATACGGCCTTTGCCAACTTTTACCCCAGCGGAAA
>NZ_CEYNTP010000095.1:2102-8436 GCF_982873095.1 Lentiprolixibacter sp.
GGAAAGAAGAATTTTGTATTCTCCAGGACCCTGAACAGCCTGCATGGCACCCAGGAGGTCACCTATGATGCCGGATGGGCGTTCCTAAATGGGGTACAGTCCGCTAAAAAACACAGTTATGGCGTGTTAGAGGTTGGTGGCAACTACCTGTATTACGGGGCTGATAAATCCGGGGATTACCACCAGGCTGCAATAGAGATCCGAAACAGCAATGGAGATGCCTTTCAGGTGGTCACCAAGACCATTCCGGGGCACGAAAACGCCAGTATTGGGGATATGATCCCCGTGGAAGGTGGCTATGTTGCCTACGGTGGAGTGTTCTCTGCAAGTGGCACCCCGCCTTATATTACCATGTATAAGCCTTTGCTTATCTATTTCGACGAGGCGTATACCATGACAGATTATGTGGTGTTTGAGGACTCTGAGCTTACTGCCATGGTAACAACCAGCGACCAGCTCAACGGCAGTTTCCACCTGGAAAAACTGGACAATGGGAACCTTATAATGTATGCGCTGGGTGAAATGCGTATTACCAATAGTACGGGAACCACCTTAAAGCGGAAATACTTCGAAGGAACAGGGAACAATCAGGCGCTTATTTGCCTTGGTAGCAGCTTTGTAATATCCACCCGGGACTTCCTTAAAAAATACAATTCGGAAGGCTCCCTGCTTAAGGAGTATCACTATGGCGGACAGTACCTGCCCGAGATCAGGCAGATAGACAATGAATTGTTTTTTGTGGCCGGCTATGACAATGAAGATCTGGTTAACCTGTTCTACGGGAAGACGGATTTGGATCTGAATCCCATCAGCCTGGTACAGGAATGATGTTTAGGGAGTAAAATCAGGAGTTCTGATCACAGATTTTTAAAACCAATAGAAAAACAATAGCTTAGACCCAAAACAACAGACATGGGTCTGAGCAGAAAAGCGGGACTGGTAGCAGGCCCGCTCCTTTTTACGGTGATCCTGAATCTCCCGGTGCTGCTGGAAGGGTACGAGCAGGCCAATGCCGTCATTGCCGTGGCGGCCTGGATGATCACTTGGTGGATCACGGAAGCCGTTTCCATATCGGTCACAGCCCTCTTACCCCTGATACTGTTCCCCCTCCTGAAAGTGATGCCCATAGCAGAAGTGGGAGCCAACTACGGCAGCCCGATCATCTTTCTTTTCTTCGGGGGTTTTGTGTTGGCGCTCGCCCTGGAAAAGGTGAACCTGCATCGCAGGATAGCCCTTAACATTATTCGGATCACCGGAACAACGCCAAACCGTGTTGTTTTAGGATTTATGATCGCTACGGCATCTCTGAGCATGTGGATAAGCAATACAGCAAGTACCGTAGTGATGCTACCCATAGCCATGTCGGTCATCGGCCTCCTGATCAACGATGCGGACGGTTTCACCAAAAATGACCAGAACTTTGCCCTGAGTGTGATGCTGGGGATCGCCTTCTCCGCCAACGCCGGGGGCATTGCCACCGTAATTGGTACACCGCCTAATTCAGTGCTTATTGGCCTCCTGGAGAATGAGTATAACATTGAGGTGTCCTTCCTGAAATGGATGACCCTGGGTCTGCCCTTTTCCATTATTTTGCTCAGTATTTGCTACTGGGTCCTGGTAAAGTGGATGTTCCCCAACCGGCAATTGAAATTTGCCGCTTCCCGGGAGGTCATACAGCAGGAACTGGACAAACTTGGGCCTACTTCCGGCAGGGAAAAAATGGTCCTCGTTATTTTTGGGTGTACAGTGTTCCTCTGGATTTTTCGTACGTTGATCAACAAGTTTATCCCCGGCCTCGCCCTGTCAGATACCATAATTAGTGTTATGGGGGCCCTGGCCCTCTTTGTGCTGCCCTATAACCCAAAGAAGGGAGAATTCATCCTCATCTGGCCAGACACCCGCAAACTTGCCTGGGGCATACTTATTTTATTCGGTGGTGGACTTGCACTGGCCAAGGGCATGTCTGCCAGTGGAATTGTAGATGTGGTTTCCCAGACCATCGCCAGTAGTGAAATTGGCATCCTGTTTACAGCTTCCCTACTTATCCTCCTCATGCTCTTTATGACGGAACTCATGAGTAATGTGGCTCTCGTGGCCGTGCTGGCGCCTGTTGTAGCGGGTATTGCCCTGGGATTGGGCATCCCCATCCTTTATCTCCTTATCCCTGTGACCATCGCGAGCAGTTGTGCCTTTATGCTCCCCATGGCCACCCCGCCCAATGCCATAGTTTTTGCTTCAGGTTATATTAAGGTACACCAGATGGCCAGGGTCGGAGTCATTCTCAACCTGATCTCGGTTGGCCTGCTCATCCTTCTGTTTCAGTTTGTGGTGCCTGCCTTGTTCTAGAGCACAAAAAAACCCGGTTAAACAACCGGGTTCTCATTTTAAAATTGATTGTTGCTTTTTAAGAAGCTGAAACAGGGCTGAAATCTGCAGGCAGATAATCCTGGATCTCAAAATCGAACTCTATAACTTCTTCCTCTTCAATATACTCGATTGAATTCAGATCGAAATACTTTTTGTAAGGATCGAACATTACAGGGAGATACTCCTGAACATCAAAATCCAGTTGTACTTCGGCCACCTCTTCAATGAAGGAGACGTCCATAAAGTTGTCCGGATGTGCGTAAGGATCAAATCCCTCAGGCAGATACAGTGCTGTATCAAAACCCAAATCAACGGGAGCTACCTCCTCGATAAAGATTACCTTATCTGTTTCGTTTTGCTTAGTATGTTGTGGAGAATTCCCAGTCTGTGCTCCTAAGGCCACCACACTAGATACCAGCCCAATAATTCCTGTTAAAATCTCTCTTCTCATTTCAATGATATTTAAAATTTGGTACAAAGATACAACCCCCTTTCGAGAGAATTATTGTCCTTTTGATACCCTTAACAATTGCCCATAACAGTAATAAAAATGGGCTTTTTAACATTTGTGATCAAACATTGCGAACTTCTCAGTGGAACCTCAATTCTCTTGCCAAGGTAGCAGTAAAAATCATCCCGGATTGCCAAGTTGATTTTGGGGAAATTCGTGTTAAAGTTTTGTTAAATCGATCAAATTGAAGGCGCATCCGTCAAAGATCAGGGAGGGCAAAAAATAAAGCCCCGAAATGGGGCTTTATTGCTGACTAATCAAACAACTGCTAGAAAATGAGAGTATGCTTTCTAACAATTCTATTTATCTATAGAGCGAAGGGATCAAATCCCTCGGGTAAAAAATCGGCCGTATTGAAATCAAAAATGATTTCCTCCTCTTCTTCGATATATACGATGGAATCCAGGTCAAAATAGACTTCATAAGGGTTAAATCCTTCGGGCAGATAGGCCGCTGTATCAAACCCCAGGTCAATTACCTCTTCTTCCTCCATATAGTTGATTCCTTCTATCCCTTCAGGAACTGCATAGGCATCAAATCCCTCAGGCAAATACAAAGCAGTATCGAAGTCGAGTTCAATTTCATCCTCCTCTACAAAGGTGATGTTTTTGAGGTCTACGTAGGCTTCATTTGCGTCAAAGCCTTCGGGCAGATAATCCTCGGTATCAAAACCAAGGTCGATAACCTCTTCTTCTTCAATAAATACGATTTCGTTCAAATCCAATTCTTTCTGAGAATCGGGAAAGTTCCTGCTTATCAACCTGGGCGCTATGATGGGAGTAGCCGCTTCGCTAGTGTGAACTTCGATGACTTTTACTTCCGCATTTTCTGTGCCCAAAGCCACTTGTTGATAAGTGCACTCTGATGTGGCGATCTCTTCTTGCGGCGTGGTGGTTGTGCTCAGCATAACCAATCCACATACTAGTAATAACTTGTTCATTTCGTTGATTGATTGCTTTCCAATGTTGGTACAGCGTTTAATTGTTTTGGTTTGTATATAAGACGGAACAAAAAGCAGTTTGTTACAGATATTCGCCCTGTTTAACAGCTCATTTAGAAGGCCTGTCAGCAGTGAAATAATATTTAAAACTGATATATCTATTTGATTTATAGTTCTTTATATACATCTTGGGAGATTGGGGGGAAATCCGCCACTTATGATTTCCTTAACAAAAGAATCCGTTTATTTTTCGGTTATTTGGCATCATTTCTTCAAAAAAACTCAGCTTATGATTCCCAGACACTACTTGAAAATTGTATCCTGTTTTCTCTTCCTTTTCATGGTCACCCCGCAGGCCGAAGCCCAGCTCTTCAAAAAGAAAAAGAAAGCTGCCACAGAGACCAAGGCCAAGTCCAATGGCAAAAAAGACAAGATCCAGCCTTACGATAAAGTGGTCACCAAAGAGGCAAGCACTGATGAAGGTCTCTTTGACGTGCATGTGGTGGATGATAAATACTACTACGAAATACCCGATTCATTATTTGGAAGGGAAATGCTAATGGTAAGCCGTATTTCCAAAACCGCATCCGGGATTGGATTCGGTGGGGGTAAGATCAATACCCAGGTACTCCGTTGGGAGAAAAAGCCGAAAAAGGTTTTGCTGCGAGTGGTTAGCTACAATGTAGTAGCCGCCGATTCCCTGCCGGTGAATGAGGCCGTAGTAAACTCTAATTTCGAACCTGTCCTTTATTCTTTCGATATCAAAGCCTTTAAAAAGGATTCCCTGAACCCTGCTACTGTTATTCAGATAGACGAGCTGTTTACAAAAGATGCCAAGGCCCTGGGGATGCCGGATCGCTACAGAAAGCAATACAAGGTTACCCGGCTTGATGAAAAGCGCAGTTTCATTGAGTCCTTAAAGAGCTACCCATTAAATATCGAGGCGCGGCACGTAAAGACCTATAATGCCTCCAGTCCGCCTTCTAATGGCAGTGTGGGATCCATTTCAATTGAGATCAACAATTCCATGATCCTGCTGCCGGAAGAGCCTATGAAAAGAAGGTATTTCGACCGGCGCGTAGGATGGTTTGCCCGTGGACAGGTAGATTACGGACTGGAAGCCCAGGAGAGCAAAACCGTTCGCTATCTGGACCGATGGCGACTGGAAGTCAAGGACGAAGACATTGAGAAATTTAAACGTGGGGAACTGGTAGAACCCAAAAAGCCCATCGTATATTACGTAGACCGGGCAACCCCAAAGAAATGGGTTCCTTTTATCAAAAAAGGGATTGAAGACTGGCAGGTAGCTTTTGAAGCCGCTGGTTTTAAAAATGCCATTATTGCCAAGGACCCGCCCTCCCCGGAAGAGGACCCCGAATGGTCTCCGGAAGATGTGCGGTACTCCGTAGTGCGATATCTTGCCTCGCCTATTCCCAATGCAAACGGCCCTCACGTAAGCGATCCAAGGAGTGGTGAAATTCTGGAATCAGACATCAACTGGTACCACAACGTAATGACCCTGTTGCGCAACTGGTTCTTCGTTCAGACCGCTGCGATTAACCCGGATGCCCGGGGGGTAGCCTTTAAAGATGAGGTGATGGGAAGGTTGATCCGTTTTGTTTCTTCTCATGAGGTAGGGCATACGCTTGGCCTGCCACACAATATGGGGAGCAGTGTGGCCTATCCTGTAGATTCCCTCAGGTCTGAGACCTTCACGAAAAAGTATGGCACCGCCCCTTCTATTATGGACTATGCCCGGTTCAATTATGTAGCCCAGCCCGAAGACGGGGACGTGGCCCTTATGCCCAATATCGGTATTTACGATAAGTATGCCATCTCCTGGGGGTACCGTCCGATTCTGGATAAAACGGCCAAGGAAGAAAAAGAGGTCCTGGATCAATGGATCCTGGAACATGCCGGTGACCCGCTATACCGTTTTGGGCACCAGCAGGTAGGCGATGTTGTAGATCCCAGCTCACAAACCGAGGATTTGGGTGACAACGCTGTTAAAGCCAGCCTGTATGGAATTGAAAACCTGAAACGAATCGTCCCCAACCTCACGGAATGGACCTTTGAAGAAGGTAAGAACTACGATGACCTGGAAACCCTCTACGGTCAGGTTATCAGTCAGTTTAACCGCTACATGGGCCACGTGGGGAACAATATTGGCGGGGTTTACGAATACCACAAAACCTACGAACAGGATGGAGCCGTATATACTCACGTAGCCAAGGAACACCAGCAGGCGTGTATGGACTTTTTGCAGGAACAGCTTTTTGCAACCCCGGAATGGCTCCTGGACAAAGAACTATTTGGAAAGATCCAGTATTCGGGCTTTGTGGAACGTGTGCGTTCCATGCAGGTCAGGGCATTGAACAACGTGCTGAGTTTAGGCAAGATGGCACGTTTAATTGAAAATGAAGCCCTTAACGGCAGGGAAGCCTATACCCTGTTAGAAATGATGCGCGACCTCCGCAACGGTCTGTGGTCTGAACTGCGTACGGGCAGAAGGATAG
>NZ_CEYNTP010000095.1:8446-9697 GCF_982873095.1 Lentiprolixibacter sp.
CTACAGGAGGAATTTGCAGAAGGCACATATCGATCGCCTTGCCTACCTTATGGAAGCCAAAAACCAGCGAAAATTGCCTGATTTTGGAGGATACAGGAAGTCTACTGCAGTCAACACCAGTCAGTCAGACATCCGTTCTATTGCCCGGGCAGAGCTCAATACCATTAAGCGAAATATCAGGGCCTCGCTGGGTAACACCGGGGATACGATGAGCCTCTATCACTTAAGAGATATACTCGAGCGTATTGACAACATCCTGGATCCCAGTTAAACCTGGGTTTCGATGAAAAGATACGTTTCTGGGTTGAATGGATAACAGCAATAAAAACAAACGGTCCTTCGGGGCCGTTTTTACCACAATACAGTATCGTTTTACAACATTAGGAGGTTACTTTACCACAAACTGCAAAAAGGGGAAGGATTAATGACTAATTTGGAGGTAACAAATCCCAACAATCATGACCTACAAAGCTAAAAGCCTCGTATATTTTTTAGGATTGATGATCGCCATTCTACTGTATTACGTTACCGATGCTGAAACAGGCACTATGGAACAACAAACACAAATGGAATTGGCTGAGAACGACAGAGGACCTGAGAAAAGTGATTTGGACTTTAAATAATCAGACCCCAAATTTCCCAAGTAAACATAGCGATAAGAAAGTGTGGTACCCCCACACTTTTTTTTTGCTTCATTTTGAAGGAAGGCACTCAATTCCTGCTTCCTATTAAACTTTTTACAGGAAATGGAGTCCTAGGATTGAATCTAAAAAACAAACACATGAAAAAACTGATTTTTGCCGTAATGATGCTTACTGGTGTACTGGTAACGGCACAGCATGAAGGTCACCGGAAACACCGTGGACAAATGAAAGACATGACTCCGGAACAGATAGCCACCCTGAAGACAAAACAGCTTACACTTGCCCTGGATCTGAACGAGTCACAACAGAAAGAAATTCAAAAACTCAATCTGGAACAGGCGGAACTCCGCAAATCCCAACGTTCAGGGAGGGAAGAAAAGAAAGCCGGGGAAACTGGTTCCCAGCCCTCTAAAGAGGAGCGCTATGAACAGCATCTGGCCCGTTTGGACCAGATGATCGCCCATAAGGCTAAAATGAAATCTGTTCTAAGTGCGGAACAGTATGATAAGTGGGAGAAAATGAACGTACATCGCAAAAAGCAACACCGTTCAAAGCGGAGCGGACATCACCGTCGCGGAAAGTAAGCCTTATTAAAAAAGGCGGGTTG
>NZ_CEYNTP010000096.1:0-9569 GCF_982873095.1 Lentiprolixibacter sp.
TACCCGTTACAGAAATGGGATGTGCCGCAGGGGTTTCAGGGATAATCTATGCCACACAGTTCTTGAGGAATAGTCCCGGTAAGCGGGCAGCCATTATTGCTGTGGAGAGCCCAACGGCCACCTTTCAATTAAATGATTTTTCGATGGCCAATATGGTGAGTGCTGCCATTTTTGGGGATGGAGCAGCCTGTGTGTTGATGGAGGCCACCGAAAATGCAAGGGGTCCTAAAGTCATCGGGGAAGAAATGTACCATTTTACAGATGCTACCCATTTAATGGGGTTTGACCTTACCAATACCGGTTTAAAAATGATCCTGGATCCGGCTGTGCCCCAGACGATTGCGGATCATTTTCCTGACATAGTATACCCCTTTTTGGATAAATTCGGATCGGGAATTGAAAAGGTAAACCATTTGATCTTTCACCCTGGAGGCCGTAAAATTGTCCAGACCGTGGAGGAACTCTTTGGTAAATTGGGAAAAAATATTGACGATACCCGGGAAGTCCTCCGCCTATATGGCAATATGAGCAGTGTTACGGTCTTATACGTATTGGAACGTTTTCTGGAACGCGATATTAAGACCGGGGAACAGGGGTTGATCCTGAGCTTCGGTCCTGGATTTTCCGCCCAAAGGGTGTTATTGGAGTGGTAAAACATAAAAAGAATGCAAAAAACCCAAACGCATAAAGCACAGCCGTGGTGCCTCATTCTGGGGGGAAGCTCAGGATTGGGGCTTGCCACAGCAAGGAAAATGGCTGAGAACGGGTATGGGCTTATATTGGTCCATCGCGACCGTAAATTGGATTTGCCCCGTATACAAAAGGATTTTGAAACTATTACATCCCTGGGGCACCCTGTGCTTCACTATAATCAGGATGCATTGCAGGATGCCAATCGGGACAGGTTAATAGATAATTTGATGAGCAACCTGCCAGAGGGGGAAAAGATCAGCGTGCTGGTCCATAGCATAGCCCGGGGTAACTTAAGGCCGTTGGGCACTGGCGACGGAGGGCTTGGCTTGGCTGATTTCCAGCTCACATTTAATGCGATGGCCTTAAGTTGCTACTCCTGGACCAGCAGTTTGTTACAAGCCAATTTATTAGCTGCAGATACTCGGGTAATAGCCTTTACCAGTGAGGGCAATTCCAGGGTCTGGCAGGGTTACGGCGCCGTATCCGCCGCAAAGACATCACTTGAAGCCATCATTAGGCAGATGGCGGTTGAATATGCTTCCAAAGGGATAAGGGCCAACTGCATCCAGGCGGGTGTTACGGACACCCCTTCCCTGAGAAGGATTCCCGGCAGCGAAAAACTACTGGATAATGCGCGAAAAAGAAATCCCAATAACCGCCTTACATCTCCTGAAGATATAGCCAATGTGGTGTACTTGCTCAGCAGGAAGGAAGCTGCATGGATTACAGGGACAATAATTAAAGCAGACGGAGGGGAAAGTCTCAGATAACTATGGATGCCAGGGCAATTCTATCTCGTTTACCTTACACAGATCCCTTTTTATTTGTGGATGATTTGATCGAGATTGATGAAAATGGTGCAGTGGGTTCCTATAGGTTCGATGAGGGACTTGAGTTCTACCGCGGCCATTTTAAAGATAATCCTGTTACCCCCGGAGTAATTTTAACAGAATGCTGTGCGCAAATTGGACTGGTTTGTCTTGGGATATATCTGACGCCCGGTTCTGAATTCGAGAATACCGGAGTTGCTCTTAGCAGTACGGAAATGGAATTTTATCAACCTGTTTTCCCGGGGGAAAAGGTGACCGTAATGTCCGAAAAGGTGTATTTCCGGTTTAACAAACTAAAGTGCAAGGTGCGTATGTTAAGTGAGAAAGGTAGCCTTATATGTAAAGGTGAGTTGGCGGGAATGATAGTAAAGAAAAGTCATGAATGATCGGGTAGTGATAACAGGTATTGGAGTGTGTTCTCCTGTAGGTGTGGGTATAGATGACTTCGTTGATGCACTTAAAAATGGTAAGGTAGGGATTGCCCATCAAGCTGATTTAGCCGATCTTAATTTTAGATGCCAAATTGCTGGTAAACCGAAGATTACAAAAGATTTACTAAATAAATACTTTACCACACTTCAGCAAAGGGACCTGAAGGCTTCAGGTATTGTTTACGGGGTAATTGCAGGTTGTGACGCCTGGCAGGATGCTGGCTATGAACAAAGAAAGGATGGCGAAC
Organism: Lentiprolixibacter sp.; assembly: GCF_982873095.1. Classification (NCBI taxonomy): domain Bacteria; kingdom Pseudomonadati; phylum Bacteroidota; class Flavobacteriia; order Flavobacteriales; family Flavobacteriaceae; genus Lentiprolixibacter; species Lentiprolixibacter sp. The sequence goes on from NZ_CEYNTP010000096.1 coordinate 2,203, forward strand.
CCGATTGGGATTGTGGGATCATTTTTGGAACCGGTATTTTAGGGGTCGACAAGTTCAGGGAAGCCATATACCGGGTAGATGACGGGCAGGTGAGGCGTTTAGGCAGCACAACGGTTGTGCAGACCATGGCGAGCGGGATAAGTGCCTATCTGGGCGGTATTCTCGGTTGTGGTAACCAGGTGACCACCAATTCTTCGGCATGTACCACAGGGACGGAAGCGATACTTATGGGGTATGATCGTATTCGGTCTGGAAGGGCCAAACGTATGCTGGTGGGCAGTTGTAGCGATAGTGGGCCTTATGTATGGGGTGGATTTGATGCGATGCGTATCTTACCCCGCAAGTTTAATTCACAACCCGAAAGGGGAAGCCGGCCCATGAGCGCCTCTGCCAGTGGTTTTGTTCCCGGGAGTGGGGCAGGGGCACTGCTTCTTGAAACATTGGAATCCGCATTGGAAAGGGGGGCAACGATATATGCCGAAGTACTTGGAGGAAGTATCAACAGTGGCGGCCATCGGAATGGGGGAAGCATGACGGCTCCTAACAGCCTGGCGGTACAGCGTTGTATTCGCGAGGCGATCAAAAGTTCAGGTATTTCAGCCAGGGATATAGATCTTATTAATGGCCATCTCACTGCCACCACGAAGGATCCTGTTGAAATCAGCAACTGGAGTGAGGCCCTCGGATTACGCGGGGTGTCCTTTCCCTATGTGAATTCCTTCAAAGGGCATTTCGGGCATTGCCTGGCCGCTGCCGGCAGTTTGGAATGTGCAGGTACAGTTTTGCAGTTTCGTGAAGGCACGGTCTTTGGAAATGTAAACTGCGAGGACCTGCATCCGGAAATTGCGGAAGTCGTGGATCCGGAAAAAGTTCCCACCCAAAGTCTGGCCTTTACCCCAAAAATTATCGCAAAAGCCAGTTTTGGCTTTGGAGATGTGAATGCCTGTGTTATTTTTAGGAGATATAATTTATAAAGCCCATGGCAGAAGAAAATTACACCCAACTTCTGGATATCATAAAGCCCTACCTTCCGGAAGATGTTGCGGTCTCAGACATACACAAAGACAGTCATTTACTGAATGATTTAAACATCAATTCCGCCAACCTGGTGGATATTGTGCTGGATGTGGAAGATGCATTCGATATTATCCTGGAAAATGAGGATATGGAGAAAATGGATAAGGTCTCGGATGCACTACAGATCATAGCTGCAAAACGCAAGCAAAAATCCTGATGGAAAACACAGGAGGGGTGGGATGGAAATCCTGGCTGAGATCACGTTTTGCAGTGGATGGGCGCTTGTTGTTGCTGTATATAATCATCTATTTTCTATGGGGATTGGGCATGAATGAGGTCGGGAAAAGGCTCGAAATAGCCCAATTTACCTATTGGTGGCAGGTAATTACGGTGTACCTGATCTACATGATTCCCATCTCACTCCTGCTTAGGGGCCTGCCCTTTCACATGCAATATGCCTATGGCCTGGTGGCTATGGGATTTTTAGAGTTTGGTGGCTATCTTTTTGAAACTTCCTATGCCTACCCGGGAAACCTGTTGGACAACTTGTTTGGTATTCGAAATTTCAGTCTGGCCATGGCGCTGTTCTTCGCCCTCTATTTTCCTCTGGGGAATTGGGGGGTACAAAAACTGTATACCGCTTTATTTTCGGGCAAAGCTTAGTTGGATGGTTCGAGCGCAAAAGAAAAGGCTACCTGCACACGGTTCTCTTCGCGCTCTTTCTTGATGTTTATGCCGTAATCCGAGGTATTCAAATATGCCGTTCCTGTTAGTTGTCCATTGACCATTTTAAATAAAATCTTAAAGGGGTTTGAGGTGCCGCGAAGGGTCAAGACGCCTGTAACTTCATAACCTTCTGCAAGTTCAGTAATGCTATTGCTTTTAAAATGGATCCTGGGGTATTCGTCTTCATCGAAATACTTCCGGCTTTTTAGCGCCCAATCCCGTAAAAAGTTGCCGGTCTTTAAGGTCGCAACACCTACCGTTCCCTCCAACACAGAACGGGTAAAATCCTCCTGGTCAATCACAGAGGCCGAGCGGAAATCCGATATGCTACCGCTGACATTCTTGGATGCAAAGACAAACGAAATCTCATTAGCCTCAAGGACGTACTGTCCTGAGAGGAAAGCAGGAATGCTCAATAAGATCAGTAAAGTAAATCGGAGTTTAATCATGTAACCTTCAGTATTTTAATTCAAACTTACTTAAGCCTGATCAACTAATCACCCAAGAAATCGTTAAAGCTTGCAGGCCTTAGGAAGAGGGTTGCTCTTCACTTTTTTTAGGCATTAACAGGGAGATCACCACACCAGCGGCAAGGGAGATTATTATAACAGATAACGACAACCACTCAGGGAAATGCAGGTAATGAGAAAGCAACATCTTGATGCCTACAAATGCCAGGATCACCACAAGGCTGTAATGGATGAACCAGAATTTGGCCAGCATCCTGGATATCAGGAAATACATGGACCTGAGGCCCAGGATCGCCATAATATTGGAACTGAATACAAGGAAGGGGTCTGCCGTGATCGCCAGGATGGCCGGGATACTGTCTACTGCAAAGAGGATGTCTGTTATTTCAATTACGATAAGCGCAACAAATAGAGGTGTGGCAGCCGATATCCCCATCCTCTTCATAAAGAACTTATTACCGTGAATAGTGGTGGTAAGGGGATAGATCTTCTTGATCTGCCTGAAAACAAATGACTTCTCGGGATCGTATTTAAACTGGTCAGTCTTCAGCATTTTATAAGCGGTATAAAGCAGAAAGACCCCAAAAACATAAATGATCCAATCGAAGCGGTTAATCAGGGTTATCCCAAATAAAATCATCACTGCCCTGAAGAAAATGGCCCCCAGGATACCCCAGAAAAGTACCCTGTGCTGGTAAATAGGGGGGATGCCGAATGCCCCGAAAATTACGGCAATCACAAAAACATTGTCTACGCTGAGGGATAATTCAATCAGGTAACCTGTGATATATTTAAGTACTGCTGTCCCGGGGGTAAGGTCCGTGGGATTGTCTACAAGGCCTTCAGAAAACAGCCAGTGAATCACAAAGCTGAACCCAAGAGCCACACTTACCCAAAGACTGGTCCATAGCGCTGCTTCCCGGGATCGAATAACGTGGTCATGCCGGTTGAAAACACCCAGGTCCAATGCAAGGAAAATACCGATAAGCAGGAGGAAAGCCGCCCAGATTAGCATGTATGCCAATTTTAGTCGTAAAGATACGGATCGTTTACATAATCCTGAATACCACTGCCTTTTTATGGAGGGATAAGGGCTTGCATTTCAAATATCCCTGTTATCTTGTAACAAATGCAAAACCTTTACGTCCGATAGGGTAGTACTTCATCCATCAAAACACCTAATCATTATGAAAAAGCAACTTCTAGGAATTTATATGCTCCTGGCCGGACTTCTGTTACCGGGTCTTGGCTCACTAAATGCGCAGCAGAAATTTACTGCCGCCCAATGGCAGGAAGACCTCAGGTTTCTTCAATCTACCATTCATGAGGAATATCCCTTTCTGTTCAAAAAGATTAAAGCAGCAGCCTTTGATGCCGCTGTAGAGGAACTGCATACTGCCATTCCGGACTTGGAGGAGCATGAGATCATGGTAGGCATGGCCCGGCTGGTCGCCTCTTTTGATTACGGCCATACCGTTTTGGGGTACTGGGAAGGGGTAGTGCCTTATCATCAGTTACCGATTGTACTCTATGATTACAGTGATGGGATCTTCCTTCAAGGGGTGCACAAGGACTATGAGGCCATTCTCGGGTCCCGATTGTTAAAAATCGAAGAGAAGCCTATCGCGGAAGTTCTTGAGCTGATGCGGCCTGTGGTTCCTGCTGAAAACGACCAGTTCGTGAAGGCCTATGGGATACATTACCTCACTTTCCCGGAATTTCTTCACGCCCAGGGAGTGCTTCCAGAACTAAGACAAACCGTTACCCTTACTCTGGAAAAAGAAGGTGAGGTTTTTGAAGCAGAACTTAAGGCCGTTCCGGCGGAACGATTTCCCCGGCAGTACGGCATGGTGGTGCCCGGAGATACCTGGCTGGAATCCCGTGACCTGAGCACAACTCCCTTGTATCTGAAGCAACTCGATAAGATTTACTATGAGGAATACCTGCCGGATACCAAAACGCTTTATGTGCGGCAAAGCCAGGTTCAGGACGAGGAGGGGGAAGACATCCCAACCTTTTATGCCCGGATATTTGATTTCATTGAGAACAATGATGTTGAAAAACTGATCCTGGACTTGCGCTTAAACGGGGGTGGGAATAATTACAAAAACAAACCCGTAATTACCGGGATCATCGAAACGGAGAAGATCAACCAGCCGGGAAAATTTATGGTCATTATTGGCAGGAGGACCTTTTCGGCCTGTCAGAACCTGGTAAATGAATTGAGTAACTATACCAATGCCGTTTTTGTGGGAGAACCCACTGCGGAAAACATAAATTTCTACGGGGACAACCGTCCGGTACAATTGCCCAATACCAAAATGAATGCCTATCTGTCCTTTGCCTGGTGGCAGGACAAACCCCAGTGGGAAAATGCGGAGTGGACCTCACCTCACATAGCTGTGGAGATGAGCTTTGACCAGTACCGGAACAATGAGGATCCCGTGCTGCAGGCCGCCCTGGAATTTTCGGAGGAAAACTTTGTTTTGGACCCCATGAATTATTTCAGGAACCTTTTCGTGGCAGGGGATATGGAAAAACTGCAGTCGGAAGTAGTGCGCATGCTTCAGGACCCGGCGTACCGCTTCTTTGATTTTGAAGAGGAGTTTGACAAGGCGGGCTATGACCTCCTGAAAGGCAAGCGCTTTGAAGAAGCCATCTATGTATTTAGTATGAATACACAGTTGTTTCCGGAGTCTGCGAATGTATGGGACAGTCTGGCCGAAGCCTTTTGGAAATCGGGAAACCCAGAAAAGGCAAAGGAACTCTACCGGAAAGCCATTGCGCTGGACCGGGAAGGAAATATCAAGGCCAATGCCTTGCGGATGTTGAAACTTATGGAGGCCAAAAACTAAGCAGGAAGGATCAGTGGCGCTCCCTGACACCACTTTTGGTAAAGTAAAAATGTGCCAGGATCAGGCAGGAAAGCAATCCGCATACGAGGAACCCAACGAACATCGGAAGTACAGAATCCACAACAAAGGCCCCTATATAAGCGCTGATGGGCACAGCCATGATGGTGGCCACAAAACCCGTAATAGCAGCTCCTACACCCGCTATATGGCCCAGGGGCTCCATGGCGAGCGACCTCAGATTGCCAAAAATAAATCCAACTGCAAAAAACTGTAGCCCAAAGAAGACCATAAGCACCTCCACGGCGGGGTTTTGGCCGTTATAAAAGGCCAGGATGTAGACCAGGGCAGTGAGGACATAGAGCAGGATGGAGACTGTTACCAGGCGCAACATGCCCAAACGGACCACAAGGGAGCCGTTGAGCAGGGTAGCAGTGCCAATGGTGATGGCAAGGGCCGCAAATATGTAAGGAAAGGCGTCTTTCAGATCGTATTGTTGCTCAAATATTTGCTGGGAAGTGCTCAGGTACACCAAAAATGACCCAGTAATAAAGCCCCAGATAATGGTAAAGGCCACCGTCTGTCGGTAATTCAGTAGTTCCCTGAACCCTTCTATGAAAATACGACCACGAAAACTGCTCCTCCTGGTCCTGGGAAGGGTTTCGGGTTGTCTTTTCCAAAACCACCAGCACACCAGGACACTGAATCCTACCTGTACGTGAAATATGGCTTCCCAGCCCAGCCTGTCGAGTATAAATTTGCCCAGCGCAGGAGCGATTATGGGGACCAGGATGAAGACTACCGTCACAAAGGACATGATACGGGCCATATAATCGCCACTATAGGTATCCCGGATCATGGCTACACTTATCGTCCTGGGGGCGGAAAGGGAAATGCCCTGTAAGATCCTTCCGATGATCATGATTTCCAGGCTATTGGCAAATACACAGACCATGCTGGAAAGTACAAAAACAAGGAAACCCAGGTATACGACGGGCTTTCTGCCAATACTGTCAGAAACAGGACCAAAGAGCAGAGGGCCTACGCCTAAGCCTAGAAAAAATAAGGTAATTAAAAGTTGATTTTCAGCCGGACTGCTAACTGCCAGTGCAGTCCCAATGGGATCCAGCGCCGGGAGCAGTGCGTCCAGTGCCAGCGCGGCAATGGACATTAGCGCTGCCATGAGGGCTACAAACTCTAATTGTTTTGGGTTTGTTTTTGGCATTCGGCAAAAGTAGGGCATTCCAACGAAACTGCAGCCCAATGCATTTGACTCCTCAAGGCATCAGGGTTCAGAACAATTCAAATACGTAACCCAGCAGCCAGTATAGAATGATAAAAACAACAATAGTGCCGATACAACCACAGCGTCCCCCGCCGATTTTTTTAGCCCCAATTGCCGCGACAATAGCGCGAATCAGATTTTTCATGATCAGTTTGTTCTGCGTTTATTACCCAGCATATATAGCCGTTGACAGGGCTGCTGCAGGTAATTATTGTAATTAAAGCAAAGATTTAATATAATATTATAATATATTGTTATTAAGTAAGTTAGTATTATTGAATAGCTAAATGCTTAAGCAATTCATATACCAGGAAGGCCGGCCAGACAATGGCTTTTAATAGCCCCAATACCCCTGCCCAGAAGCCTGTGGCTACCTGAATATAATAGACTGCGGCCCCGATCAGGCCAAGCCCATAGACGGCATTGGAAACGTGGGTTGTGCGTGTTGCAGGATTTGTTGTCATAAATTGGTGGTTTATAGGGCAAAGATCAGTAGGGAAGGGGGCAACAAAAATGATTTTTATCAGGAATCAGAAAGAAATAACAAATTGATTTTCAGATTATTTTAAGAAAGATTGGGGATTTCTTGGGAGTATTGTAATACGATTTTAGATTATATTTAGTTATCGTAGTATGAAGTGAAAAAACACCTTAAATATCTGTTGTTATATGCCCTGTGGATAATGGGGATCGTATATATACTGGGAGGCTGCCAGGCAGGAAAGTCAGCGGTAAGTCCTGAGGACCAGCAGGCTCTGGAGCAACTGGTAAACGCCAGGCGGATCCGGGTAAAAGCAGAGTGGGCACGACCCTTGACCACCACAGGCTTGGCTAGTGTGGTAAATGCCGGATTGCTTCCACCGGGTAATAACGCAGCACGAATAAATCTCATCAACACGCCTAATACTTTCGAAATCCGGGGAGATTCAGTATTTGTTGATCTGCCGTATTTCGGGGAGCGGCAAATCATATCCACATATCCTACAGGTCAGGGGATTAGCTTTAAAGGGCTGATGG
>NZ_CEYNTP010000097.1:0-9565 GCF_982873095.1 Lentiprolixibacter sp.
GCCCATAGATGTTTCAGACATTACGGTAATCGAATTGGTTGGGGCATCCACCGGTTTCGAATACATATCCCATACCGCTTCCCTGGGAACATACAATGTCCTTAACGGGGAATGGAACATTGCGGGAATGGCGCCAGGTGAGGTAGCCGTATTGGAACTGGTCGTCCGGGTTACCGTACAGGGAACCCTGATCAACAGGGTGACCGTTACGGATTCCTTCCCGGAGGAACCTGTAGAGAACCTGGAAAATAGCCAGGCAGAGGTTACCATTGAGGTGATCCCAAGGTCAAGCAGTGAATGCGGTTTCCTGTTCAACCAGTTTTCACCCAACAACGATGGGGTCAATGACCTCCTGACGATCAACTGTCTGGAGGATTACCCCCAGAATTCCCTTCAGATCTATGACCGTTATGGGAACCAGGTATTCAGTGCCGCCCCCTATGACAATAGTTGGGATGGAACAGGTAAGAACGGACAACTACCTAAGGGTACCTATTTTTACATTCTGGATTTAGGGGATGATACGGAAGTTAGAAAAGGTTGGATCCAAATTATACGATAACAACATGGCTTTGAAAACCATTATCAGGGTAATTCCACTGTTGACTCTTCTTTTGTCGGTTCATTTCTCAGCAACAGGGCAAAAGGAACCACAGTATACCCAGTATATGTACAACATCGGGAGTTTTAACCCGGCCTATGTGGGGACTGTGGAGAATATGGAGATCGCCGGATTGTACCGAGCCCAGTGGATAGATATTGACGGAGCCCCCAGAACACTGCGTTTGGGGACGAATATCCCCCTGGCCAATGAAAAGAATGGTTTGGGATTCAATATTGTCAGTGACCAGTTAGGACCCACTACGCAAACCTTTTTCGATGTGGCCTATTCCTTCCAGGTAATGCTGTCCGAAGAGACCAAACTGTCTTTCGGAATCGATGCAGGAGGGTCCATAATTGATGTGGATTACACCAAAGGGGCCTTTGAAAACCCTAATGAGCCCCTTCTTAACAACACCGTATTTAATACATTTAACCCCACTATTGGGGCAGGTACGTTCCTGTATTCAGATAACTGGTATTTGGGAATGTCAATACCAAATTTCCTGACAGGCGCAATTAAGAATGAGGAAGTCAAATCTTTGGTGAATGACCAGATTCAGTTTAATTTTATAGGAGGGTATGTCTTTGATCTGTCAGAGCAACTGAGATTTAAACCGGCTTTCCTGCTCAACTATTTAAAAGGACTTCCGGTAAAAGTGGACCTATCGGCCAACTTCTTGATCAATGATGTATTCACCGTTGGGGCAGCCTATCGGATTGACAATGCCGTAAGTGGCCTGGCAGGCATACAGGCTTCAAATACCATCTTTATTGGCTATGCCTATGACTACAGCACAACAGGGCTTGGGGAGTTTAACCAGGGCAGCCATGAGATCATTGTGAAATTTTCCCTGAGATCCGACCAGGAAAGGGCCAAACGGGATAAGGACCGCAAACTAAAAGGAAAACCAAAACAAATTGATTCGCCAAGATTTTTTTAGATGAAGAGAGGGGCATACACAGGAAATATATGGCTTTGGCTAGTGCTGCTTTGCAGCCTGATGACATTCGGGCAGGAAGAACCGTCTAGGGCTGACCAATATTTCTATCAGTACAATTACAACCGTGCTATCAGTGAATATCTCAGGGAACAGCGGGAGGGAACGCTATCCAACCAACAATTGCTCAACCTTGCAGATGCCTATTTCAATACAGGGAATTATCAAAACGCCTCAGATACGTATTTGCTTGTTTTTAAACGGGACCCTGAAATGCCGAATGCCTATTTCAACAAGATGTTACTGGCATTTGGAAAAGGGAATGAAAGAGAGCGGATCGGGGCCTTTTTGGAAACGCGCAAGTCTTCCCTCACCTCAGAATTGCTCGAGAATGCAGAGTTTAATTTTGAGCTGATGGAGAAAGACGGCCAGGAGGTACTTGATTTTCAGATTTTTAACGTTCAGGCCAATAGTGCCAAGGCGGATTTTTCCCCCATGTTCTATAAAGACCAACTGCTATTCGCAAGTTCCAGGGGATATGGAAAGAAGCCTGTGTACGAGCCAACCGGAGAAGCCTATATGGATATTTTTCTTGGAGGGGTAAATCAGGAGGGAAATGTCTTGAGTGCAATCCCCTTCACGGGAATTCCCTATACCCCTTTCCATCAGGCGACCCCTTTCTATGTGGAAGAACAGGACTATTTGTTCTTTATCAGGTCCAACGTGGAGAACGGGGAAATGTTCTTTGACGAAGCCGGTAAAAATACGCTTGCCATCGGGTTGGTGGATAGTTCCGGGGAATTTCGTTATGCATTCAGGGACCAGAGCACATCATTTTACTACCCCTACTTTGACAAGGACACCGAAAAACTCTATTTCGCAGCGGATCTGGAAGGAGGATATGGGGGAACCGACCTGTACTACGTGTACACCAACAACGGCCTGATCATGTCTTCTCCGGTAAATCTGGGGCCCCGGATCAATACTCCCGGAAATGAAATAGCTCCTTATATTTTCGAAAACAGTCTGTATTTTTCTTCAGATGTTTTTTACGGATACGGGGGGATGGACGTTTACAAATCTGAACTTCAGCGCGGAGATACATTCAGTATTCCCATTAACCTCGGGGTTGGGATCAACACGGAGCACGATGAATTTGGCTTTATTATTAAAAATTACGGAGAAGAAGGCCTGATCGGATACCTCGCTTCCAATCGCCCCGGCGGGAAGGGTAAGGACGATCTTTACGGCTTTAAAGTGGCCGAAAAACCAGGGATAAAAACCTTTGCCGTCCAGGGCCGGATCGTCAACGAAGTTACCGGGCTTGTTGTGGGGAATGCACAAATCAAAGCCCTGGATAGTACAGGTACCGTGATCCGCGAACTCTACGCAGCGGATAATGGGGTATACCAACTGGAAATTCCATGGGAGCCCGGAATTACCCTTGAGGCCACCAAGGAGAAACATTCCATCTATCGCGCCACCTATGATGAAGCTCAGATGGAAGAAGTTCAGAAGGCTCCATTGGATCTGCCTATTGCCTTTATTGAAGACCTGGTGGAAGAACGGGAGGAGCAAACGGTCATTAAACTCAATAAGGCGTATTTCCGAAGGGGACAAAGCCAGATCACCCCCGAAGTGGCCCTGGAACTGGACAAGGTTGTGGATGTTATCCAAAAGTTTCCCGAATTACAGCTCCGTATCGAAGTACATACAGACAGCCGCGGGGGAAGCGCCACTAATTTCCGACTTTCTCAAAGACGGGCAGATGCCATTAAGCGCTACCTTGAAAACCAGGGCGTCCCTACCTCGAATATCCTTTATGCGATAGGGTACGGGGAAGACAAGATCCTGAACGACTGTACCAACGGGGTATACTGCCTGGACGTATTCCACAAACAAAATGAGCGTCACCTGATCGTAGTCCTCAACTACAACATCCTTTACTGATCCCTTAATATTTTAGGGGTATAATTTGCCAACACGAGGATTTTCACCTCGTCGTTTTATTTTCTCATTTTGACAGAAAAACAGGTTTATACCAGTGCCTGTAATTTTTGTGTTGCCAATAGGATTTTTCAATTAAAACCTGACATTTATCCTATTCTGATAGGTTTACACCTGTTAATTTTGGTTAACATTTAAATAATGCAAAAACAACAATAGGAATGCGTGCTGGAATGCTGTTTTTGTTCTTATATATGCGTAAATTTATAACTGATATAGATGCTGGGGGAAATCGGGCTGCGTGGAAGTCGGATATCCCCCAAAGTTTTGTAATAACACCCATGTTATCGAATTTTAGGAAACTCCGGAATCTTTGTCAGATTCGTCGCTTTTTGAATACAAGAATCCTTGATTTTGGATTAGTTTATAACATCCCAATCCACTACGGGATGTCCAGTTGCACAAATAACCTTTCATTATGAGTAATTATCACATAAAAAATCTGGAGGAATACTTTCAGGTTTACAACAAGTCTGTGAGAGACCCGGAAACCTTTTGGGAAGAAATTGCAGAAGAACATTTCCTATGGAGAAAGAAATGGGATAATGTATTGAGTTGGGATTTTAAAAAACCTGAAGTAAAATGGTTTGAGAATGCCAAACTCAATATTACCGAAAACTGCCTGGATCGGCATCTGGCTACAAGGAAAGACAAGACCGCTATACTTTTTGAACCCAATGACCCAAATGAGGCCTCCGAGCACATCACCTACGGACAACTCCATGAGCGTGTTTGTAAAATGGCCAATGTACTTTCTGATAATGGTATTAAAAAGGGAGACAGGGTTTGTATTTATCTCCCAATGATTCCGGAACTGGCCATATCCGTATTGGCCTGTGCCAGAATTGGGGCTATCCATTCAGTGGTTTTTGCAGGTTTTTCTTCCACAGCCCTGGCTACGCGTGTTAATGACGCAGATTGCAAAATGGTAATTACTTCAGACGGCTCCTACCGGGGTAAAAAACAAATCGATCTCAAAGGTATTGTTGACACCGCCCTGGAAGAATGCCCCGGAGTGGAAACCGTATTGATGGTGAAGAGAACCGGAGCGGAAATAAATATGAAAGAAGGACGCGATAAATGGCTGGCACCCTTGCTGGAGCAAGCTAGTGCTACAAATATCGCAGCGGAAATGGATGCTGAAGATCCATTATTTATCCTCTATACTTCCGGGTCTACCGGTAAGCCCAAGGGGATGGTGCACAGCAGCGGTGGGTATATGGTCTTTGCGGCCTATACCTTCAAGAACATCTTCCAGTACCAGGAAGAAGATATCTATTGGTGTACCGCAGATATCGGATGGATCACCGGACATTCGTATATCGTTTACGGGCCGCTGTTAAATGGGGCTACTACCCTGATGTTCGAAGGGGTGCCCACCTATCCTGATGCCGGCCGTTTCTGGCAAGTGGTTGAAGAACATAAGGTAAACCAATTTTACACCGCACCTACTGCCATCCGGGCACTGGCCAAGGCAAGTGTGGAGTATGTGAAAAAATATGACCTGTCTTCATTAAAGGTTTTGGGAACCGTAGGAGAGCCTATTAATGAGGATGCCTGGGATTGGTATAACATCAACGTGGGCGACGGAAAATGCCCCATCGCAGACACCTGGTGGCAAACCGAAACCGGAGGTATTATGATTTCTCCAATTCCCTTCGTAACCCCAACTATACCCACCTTTGCTACCTTACCCTTTATCGGAATTCAACCGGCATTAATGGATGCTGAGGGTAATGAAATAAAAGGTAATGGGGTGCAGGGACGTTTGTGTATTAAATTCCCATGGCCGGGTATCGCAAGGACCATCTGGGGAGATCATGCCCGTTATCGCGATACTTATTTTGCGGCTTATCAGGACAAATACTTTACCGGAGATGGTGCCAAGCGAGATCCCGTAGGGTATTACCGCATCACTGGACGTGTTGATGACGTAATTATTGTGTCTGGTCATAACCTGGGTACCGCGCCTATTGAAGATGCCATAAATGAGCATAATGACGTTGCGGAATCGGCCATTGTTGGGTTCCCTCACGATATTAAGGGAAATGCCCTCTACGGGTTTGTTATCCTGAACGAGGAAAGAGAAACACAGGATATCGACCAACTGCGTAACGAGATCAATCAGGAAATTACGGCACAGATTGGGCCCATTGCCAAGCTGGATAAAATCCAATTTGTATCCGGTTTGCCAAAAACCAGGAGTGGTAAGATCATGCGAAGGATCCTCAGAAAGATAGCGGCAAATGATGCCAATGACCTTGGGGATATCAGTACATTGCTAAATCCGGAGGTGGTCCAGGAAATCAAGGACAACGCCCTTTAGGCACTTAGGCAAAGACGAGCCAGCAATAGTACAGTGCAAATAGCGTAAGGAAGATGATGCCGGCAAAGGTGAGCACCTGCAGCCACTTTTTAGGCCAGTGCTCCCTGGGTAAGTCGTGACTCATTACATTTTTCAGGTTCATATACCCCACAACAGGGGCGAGGACGAAGGAAATAAATGTTGCCAGCGCCACAAGGGTGCCCATATTGGCACTGAATACGGTTACGACTACAAAATTCACCAGGGCCAGCACCACAACTCCTGCCGCATAATGCCGCCTGCGCGAGAAATCACGATTTTCCGGGGTGAGGTACCCGATGATATCGATGCTCACCCTGGAAATGGCATCGTGGGCGGTCATGCAGGTGCTGAACATGGTGGCAAATGCGGAAACGGCGATAAAGATATAGGCCCAGTTGCCGATATGGGTAGTGAATAATTGTACCACCTGGTCCGCAAAAGTGACTGCATTTCCACTTAATTCCGTATTGGTACCATAGAGGGTCATCCATCCAATGATCAGGAAGAAGATGGCGAGAAAGGCCGTCATCAGGTATCCCGAATTAAATTCCTGCAGCGCTTCCTTCAGGCTGGGTTTGTATTTTCCCAACTTGTACTTCTCGATACTCCAGAGGCTGACCCAACTTGAGGCCTCAACAGCCGTTGGCATCCATCCGATAAGACTAATCAGGAAGAGGATGCCGATTTCATTAAATATGGGCATACGTTCAAAATCGGGTACCGGGGTAACCTGGCCCTTATATAACACCAGGACAGTCGTAACCAACAGGGCAATGAACAGGATGGAGATCACCACTTTCAAGGAATTTTCCAGGAATTTATAACGCCCAATGATCAACAAGGCGCTTATAAATACAAAGAGACCCAGGGCGACCCCGGCTACTGAAAACGCTGTTAGATCAAAGAGGTTGATAAACAACCCGGCGGTAACCACATACAGGGCAGCCAGGATAGTAAAAGTGGTCATCAGGGTAATGAAAGCGTACAGCCAGAGCCATCCCTTGCCCCGCCTCAGGTAGCCTTCTATGATCGACTTTCCAGTGATATTGGTGTAACGGATACCAAACTCGAAAAATGGGTATTTTAGTAGATTGGCCAAGATGATAGGGATGATCATCACCCAGCCGTATTGCGCCCCGGCCTTGGTGGAAAGCACCAGGTGCGAAGTGCCAATGGCCATACTGGCAAAAAGCAATCCGGGGCCAAGGTTTTTCAGAAAGGTTTTTAGCTTGGGCATATGCGGGTTGGCTTAGCGGTTCTAAAATAGGACATTTTCCCGCATTTCCCACCTTCATTCAATATCTATCCGGTTGCCGTAATATCTGGGTTGGGTATTCAGTAAGAGGTCAACAAAAACCTTTACTCTGGCCAGATATTCCCTAAGGTGTACCTTCAGGCCTGGATTTCCCATTACATCCTTAGCGTTAAAGCCAATGGCTGTCAATCCCTTTTTCTCTGCGAGGTAGATGGCCCTTTTATTGTGGAAGTCCTGTGAGATTACCGTTACACTGTCTAACCCAAAGATCACCTTCGCCCGCACCATGGAATCCAGGGTGCGGAAACCTGCATAATCCAGAAATATACGCTCTTCAGGGATCCCGGCAGCAACCAGGTCCTTTTTTATGGTGGTGGGCTCGTTGTAATAAATGGTACCGTTATCACCACTCACCAGGACAAATTTGATCTTGCCAGCCTGGAACAAGTTTACCGTGGCCTTGATTCTATGGGTATAATAAGGATTGAGCCCCCCTTCCACCAACCTTCTGGAAGTACCTAGCACAAGGCCCACTTTATTTTCCGGGATATCTTCTAGCCGATCAAAGGTCTTTCCCCGTGCCGCCTGTTCAATAGTAAGGTTAGCCCCTACAATGGCCAAAAGGGGTAGGGCAATGAGGATAAGGAGGACCAGGCGGATTTTTTTCTTCATTTTAAATAGGTGCGAACTGCTATCAGCCGGGGGCGGGGAAAGTCCGGAAAATTTCTAATGCTAACTACTTCACCCGGGCCATGGCCAGGATCTTGCGCTGAAACTTTGTTTCGCTCTGCAAGACTACAAAGAAATCTTCAATAAACTCCCGCGCCTGTTTAAATTGTCTGGGGTCCTGAAATTCGGATTCCATACCATCGATAACACCGAGGAGGTCCGCTTTTTTGCCTAAAAAATCCTGACGGATAAATTCATAAACAGATTCGTTGCGCTTAAAGCCCCGGAAGAGCCTGTCAGTAACCTTAGAAATGCTCAAGGTCTCGTTTTCTATCTGGGAAACTACAGCGTAATTGGCATTTACCAGTCCAGACATATCAAAATCATAGGGTATGGGGATGGCTTTTCGGTCCGTGACAAAAATCAATTTCTCATTGTGTTGATAGGCCACTGAAAAATCTGTGTTACCTATCATGTACTGGAAAAAATCATTCTGTACCGAACAGATATTGTCTTGTTGTAAGGGATGCACGACGCGCTTCAGTTTCCTGGCCCCATGGCGCTCAGCCACCTTGTCGATGTCCTCAATAAGAAAGGCCATCAGCTGATGTTTTTTTTCTTTATTTCCCTTGATTTCTGTTAATTCAAGGGTAACCGGACGCGTCTTAAAGTGATATGGGGTAACCTCCTCATAAAGCTTGTAGGCCATATATTCCTTCAGTACGTAGTCATGACAATCCTTCACCAATCTGCAGGGAAGTACTAGTTTGAGTTCTTTGTTCCCCTCAAAAAGGGTGCCTTTGGCTTTCTTTTTTTTGATCTTGATTTTGACCGGGGGGAAATAACAGTTTTCCCTGCGGTAATTGCCCCGGGCCCTGAGCTTTACGTCTAACACCTTCCATTCCCCGTCGAGACCTTCATATTCCAATACAGATTCCAGGTAAGTGCTGTCGTTGGTTTCCCTGCGTAACACCTTGTTGGAGTACTTCAGCTTTATGGGCAGGGGTGCTTCTTCAGAGAAGAGTAGGGTAGTGCTAGGCTTCTCTGCAGGAGCTTCGGAATCCTGTGCAAAAGCCTGGTAACTGAATACTAATAAGAAAATGTAAATTAATGGTGCCTTGGGTATTTTCACTATCTTGTTGGTTGATTGTCGACTTTTAAGGTACTAATTTTCTGGTTATTAGACTTTACCTATCCATAATAAACCACAGGACGTTCATTGTACTGGTTATCTCTATTATAACCGTATTCCTTGCATATTGGCTGGAATTCAGCTATGATGTGGACCTCACACTGTTGAGTATTGCCATTGTTTTCCCCCTGGTTTTTACCATTCGGGGTTCTTTCCGGCGGAGGGAGAAAGCCCTGGAACACCTCAGTAAGTTCCGTAGTGCTTTAAAAACGGTGCATTACTTCGTCATTAACAACATGGAACTCTCTCAGGAAGAAAAGGACAAGATGGATGGGATATTGTCTGACATCAGTAGCAAAACCATAATACACCTGGGGGGCAATTATAAAAGTACCAAGGAATTGGATCAGATCATCAATAGTGTCAACCAGTTTATGCTGGAAATGGGAGAAAAAGTTTCTCGAAAGTTAAAGGACCGCGTTTTCAGGTTTATGAAAGACCTGCACGAATCTATTGAAAACCTGCATGCGATCAATATTCACCGGACCCCGATAACCCTTAAGGCGTATTGTAAGGTATTTATCTACATTTTCCCCCTTGTTTACGCACCCACC
>NZ_CEYNTP010000098.1:0-3518 GCF_982873095.1 Lentiprolixibacter sp.
CTGAAGGAGATGATAAGGAAAACACTCTTCCCAATGGCGTAGTGAATTCCTCTTTACTCTCTGTTTGATCCGAGGTTTTGGGTTTACAGGAAGCTCCGATCAATATGCCGAAGCATATCAGTATCCCGATTACGGTTCTACTTCCAGGACATTGTCTGCGATTACTTTCCATGGTGATTAAAGATAAACATTAAGAGTAAGGTATATATGCAGGGCTATACTTTTCATTCTTTCTGTTTTGTATCTTTAAGCAACACCCTCAGAAAAATCGGAAATTATGAAAAGGCGTCAATTTGTAAATCAGGCTGCAGCCCTGGGTCTCAGTACAGCTGTGTTAGGATGTACATCCAAAAATGAAACGACTAATGAAGCCAAAGCCCCCGAAAAGAAGATCAAGCACAATCCTATAGGGGTTTCTACCTATTCCTTTTGGCAATTCAACGGACCCAAAGAAAACAGCCCCATTGAAGACTGTATAGACAAGGCGGCTGCCATGGGTTTTGATGGGATCGAATTGCTTCTGGTGCAGATGGCCTCGGAAGAGAACAGCTACCTGCAAAACCTGAAGAAGCGCGCCTTCCACGCAGGCCTGGACATCATGGGCTTCTCCACCCATCAGGGATTCCTCAACCCCTCAGAGGAATACCGGCAAGAAAATATAGACAAGACCATTCATCAGATAGAACTGGCCTATAAACTGGGGATTCCTACCATGCGTATCAATACGGGCAGGTGGGGGACCTCCGAGAATTTCGATGCCCTTATGGCCAACAAGGGTATTGAACCTGCCATTGAGGGCTATACGGATGAAGAGGGTTTTGCCTGGGTCATTGACTCCATCGAGAAGTGCCTGCCTACTGCTGAAAAATGCGGGGTGGTACTAGGGCTTGAGAACCACTGGGGTTTGGGGAGGACCGCAGAAGGGGTGATGCGCATTGTAAATGCGATAGACCATCCGTGGCTGCAGGTAACCATGGATACGGGAAATTTCCTTGAGAACAGGGAAGATCAACTGCAACAATTGGCCCCCCATGCCTACCTGATACAGGCGAAGACCTACTTTGGCGGTGGAAAATGGTACACTCTGGATATCGATTATGACAAAATCGGGTTGATGATGCGAAACCTGAACTACAGGGGGTATGTTTCCCTTGAATTTGAAGGCAATGAGTCCCCGGATACAGCGGTACCCAAAAGCCTGGAGCTGCTTAGAAATTCCTTTTATTACGAAATATGAGGCCCGGGAATCGGGCTTTTTTCCTGTGGAGGTGCCTGAAATGAAAAACTCCGGTAATCAGCCGGAGTTTATTCATCAATCAAAAAACGAACAGTCATGATAAACTGTTGTTACCGTTCACAATTTACGATATTTATACCAGTATTCCAATTGGTACTTCATACTGTAAAGAGGGAAGATCACTATCCCAGATAGGTCTTCAAAATCTTGCTTCTGGAGGTGTGTTTCAACCTGCGAATTGCTTTTTCCTTGATCTGCCGTACGCGTTCACGGGTAAGGTCAAAGGTTTCCCCGATTTCCTCGAGGGTCATGGAGTGTTGCCCGGCCAGCCCGAAATACAGTCGAATTACGTCTGCCTCACGGGGGGTAAGCGTTTCCAGTGCCCTTTCGATCTCTGTCCTCAGGGATTCATGCAGCAATTCCTTGTCAGGATTAGGAGATTCCCCGCTGCGCAACACGTCATAAAGGTTAGAATCTTCCCCGTCTATAAGGGGAGCATCCATGGATACGTGGCGCCCTGAATTCTTAAGGGACTGCTTTACGTCCTCAACCGTCATGTCCAGTTCCTTGGCAATTTCTTCAGCGGAAGGCACCCTTTCATGGGCTTGCTCAAGGAAGGCAAAGGTCTTATTGATCTTGTTGATCGATCCGATTTTGTTCAGGGGCAGCCTTACAATCCTGGATTGCTCGGCGAGGGCCTGCAGGATCGACTGACGAATCCACCATACCGCATAGGAGATGAATTTAAACCCACGGGTTTCGTCAAATCGCTGGGCTGCTTTGATAAGCCCCAGGTTCCCCTCATTGATCAGGTCGGGTAAAGTGAGGCCCTGGTTCTGGTATTGTTTGGCCACCGAAACCACAAACCTCAGATTGGCCTTGGTTAATTTCTCCAAAGCGGTCTGATCCCCGGCTTTGATCCGCTGGGCCAATTCTACCTCCTCATCTGCAGTAATCAGGTCTACTTTACCAATTTCCTGCAAGTATTTGTCTAAAGAGGCGGTTTCCCTGTTGGTAACCTGTTTTGTAATCTTAAGTTGTCTCATCTAGTAATTTCCTTTCATTTTAAGTTCATAGCATCATAGTCTGCATTTACTTATACGTAAAAAATTGGGAAATGTTACAAAGAGGTTACGAAATTTTAATAAATATGTTAATAAATGTAAAAAAGCCCCGGAATACGGGGCTTTTAATTACATATATTCAGCGGATCTACGCTTTATCTCTCTTTTTGAAAGGTCGCTTAGATCCCCCGCGATCATTCCTTGGTGGCCTTTCCCTGTAACCATCAGGTTTGGGGAGTAAGGCTTTGCGGGAAACTTTCTCTTTCCTGGTTCGGGGATCCAGACCGAAGTATTTCACATCGAGTACGTCTCCCAGGTTAACCACATCACTTACTTTCTCCGTGCGTTCCCATGCCAGTTCAGAAACGTGTAACAGGATTTCATTGCCAGGAGCTTCGGTGTATTCTACAACAGCGCCAAAATCGAGCAGCTTGATCACTTTAACCTCATATACACTACCCACTTCGGGCTTGAAGGTTATGGCTTCGATCCGTTCGAGAACCGTATCGATTCCATCCTGGTCGGTACCCAGAATTTCCACAATACCTTCTTCGGTTATAGGATCTTCGTTGATCACAATGGTGGTCTTGGTTTCCTTCTGCAGTTCCTGTATCACTTTCCCTCCAGGTCCGATCAGGGCACCGATGTAATCACCAGGTATCGTAGTGTATACAATTTTCGGAGCATGGGCTTTGACACCTTCTCTAGGAGCAGCAATGGTATCTGTAAGTTTTCCCAGGATGTGCAAACGTCCTTCTTTGGCCTGGTTCAGGGCTTTTACGAGGATTTCGTAAGAAAGTCCCTTTACCTTGATGTCCATCTGGCAGGCCGTGATCCCGTCTGCGGTACCGGTTACCTTGAAGTCCATATCCCCAAGGTGATCTTCATCACCAAGGATGTCTGACAGCACAGCATATTTGCCGGTTTCTGAGTCGGTGATCAGCCCCATGGCGATTCCGGAAACGGGCTTCTTTAGTTGCACGCCGGCATCCATAAGCCCCATAGTTCCCGAACAAACGGTGGCCATGGACGAAGAGCCGTTACTTTCCAGTACCTCGGAAACTACCCTTACGGTGTAGGGGCAATCTTCAGGGATCATACGTTTTAATGCCCTTTGCGCCAGGTTTCCGTGTCCGATCTCCCTTCGTGAAGTACCGCGAATAGGTCGGGCTTCCCCTGTGGAGAACGGAGGGAAATTGTAGTGCAAATAAAAGGTT
>NZ_CEYNTP010000098.1:3528-9325 GCF_982873095.1 Lentiprolixibacter sp.
TTCTTCTCCCTCGTAGGAGGGCATATCGATCAGGTTGGCCTCACGTGAGGTCCCCAGGGTAACGGTTGCCAGTGCCTGGGTTTCTCCCCGTGTAAAGATGGCCGAGCCGTGGGTAGAAGGGAGGTAATCCACTTCGCACCAAATGGGGCGCACTTCATCCGTTTTTCTTCCGTCCAGACGTAGGCCCTCATTGAGGACCAGATCCCGGATAGCCGCCTTTTCGGCCTTGCTGTAATATGTTGAGATGAGGTCACCCAGTTCTTCCTGTTCTTCTTCGCTGAAGCCAGACATGATCTCTTCCTTGATTTCAGAGAAAGCAGCACCTCGCTCGTGCTTGGCAGAACCTGCCTTAGCTACGGCGTATACTTTATCGTAGGCCAGGTCCCGGATTCGGCTCTCAAGGCTTTCATCTTCAGGGGCAGTTTCGTATTCCCGAACTTCTTTTCGTCCTACAGCTTCCGCCAGTCGCATTTGGGCGGCACACTGTACTTTGATGGCTTCATGGGCGAATTTGATGGCTTCCACCATTTCTTCTTCAGAGATTTCTCCCATTTCCCCTTCTACCATCATCACAGAATCTTCTGAAGCTCCGATGATCATGTCGATATCTGAGTTTCCGAGCTGTTCCCTTGTTGGGTTGATGATCAACTGCCCGTCTACACGTCCCACGCGCACTTCAGAAATGGCACATTCGAACGGGAAGTCAGACAATTGGATGGCAGCCGAAGCGGCAAGGCCAGCCATGGCATCTGGCATCACATCGTCATCATGAGACATGAGCTGGATCATCACCTGGGTCTCAGAGTGGTAATCCTTAGGAAATAAAGGACGTAATACCCGGTCTACCAGGCGCATGGTAAGGATCTCCCCGTCGCTGGGTCGCGCTTCACGCTTGAAGAATCCCCCGGGGTAGCGACCGGAGGCCGCGAACTTCTCCCGGTAATCCACAGTAAGCGGCAGGAAATCCACATCACTTGCTTTGTAATTGGAAACAACGGTACACAATAACATGCAACGTCCTGATTGCACCACTACCGAGCCGTGGGCTTGTTTGGCTAATTTTCCGGTTTCGATAGAGATTTCTCTACCATCACCAAGGTCAATGACCTCTTTAAATGCTTTTGGAATCATAAAATTTTAATAGTACCTGTACGATATACAGGTGTGTTAAACAATGGTCTACCGACTTACCGGCCGGTCAGGGTTGTGTTGTGTTGTTGACCAATGAAAAACCAGGTGTAAGCTTTTTGTGAGGTCCCGGATGGGCCCTCAGGGTATATAAAAAGGGGAAGCAGCACTTCCCCCTGATATTCTATTTACGTATGTTCAATTCTTTAATCAGTTCCCGATATCTTTCAATATCCTTGTTTTTCAAGTAGTCTAAGAGACTTCTCCTTTTTCCTACCAGTTTTACAAGGGATCGCTCGGTGTTATAATCCTTCTGATTTTTCCTCAGGTGCTTTGTGAGGTGGTTGATGCGATGGGTGAACAGGGCGATCTGTGCCTCGGTAGATCCGGTGTTGCTTTCCGAACCTCCGAATTTTTTGAAAATATCCGCTTTAATTTCTTTGGTTAAATACATGCCAATATTATTTAAATGATTTTTATGTATCCGATTGGTTTTCAATCAGGCCGCAAAGATAGCAATAAAAAATGAATCCCCTTTTAAATTTTTTTCCTGCTCATTAAACCTTTTTGAAGTGTGGCAGTCCTAGGGTTATAATGTTAAAAAATTGTTATTATGAAATGTCTCAAAAAAATGAACTACGCAGGAACAATGCTATTGGCAACCCTTTTGTTTATTTCCTGTGAAAAAGAATCGTCTCCTGAAGTCATCGACGAGGAGCAAACGTTTGAAGTAGCTGAGCTTCAGGCCAGCGACGAATCCGAATTGATTTCGGAGGAGGTCCTCAACATCGGGGAAGATGTGTTCGCCACCCATCAGATCGCAGCAACTGCGAAAGGCGACTACCGCTCTGATTACCTCCCGGATTGTGTTACCATTACTACTGTTGTAACCAGTACTTCGGTAGAGAAAACAATTGATTTTGGTGAAGGCTGTGAATTGCCCAACGGCAATATCCTTAGCGGGATCATCTTCATGAGCTTTGAAAAGGACATGGAGCTAGCCACCCACACACTGGCGCTGTCACTGGAGAATTTTACCTTTAACAGCGTTGCCGTAGAAGGAAGTGCCTCCGTTCTGCGTATGCGATCTAATGAGAGTGGCAACCCTCAGGCAGATGCAACTGCAAGTTTCAATGGTACCTGGCCTGATGGTAGTACGGCGAGCTTCACAGGAAACCGCACCCGCGAATGGATTGAAGGATACGGCAGTGGTTTCTGGGGAGATAATGTATTCCTGATTTCCGGTAAGGGAACCTTTACGGGCCGACTTGGGAATGTGTTCGTGAAAGAAACCATTGCCCCCCTCAGGAGAGAATTGTCTTGTAGGTTTATCGTAAGCGGAGTCCTGGAGATCTCCCGGAATGATCTCACTGCGAGCCTGGACTTTGGCGACGGCTCTTGTGATGCCAAGGGATTACTTACCTATCCCAATGGGGAAACCGAAGAGATCTTCCTGCGAAGGTTCAAGAAATAATGCTGTAAATCTGAAAGCAAAAAGCCCTGACGCGCAGTCAGGGCTTTTGTTATTTTCTAACCGGAAGGTTCTGTATCAGGTCGATGTACAGGTTGACCTTCTTTTTGAGGTCCCTTCTGTGGGTGATGAAATCCAGAAATCCGTGTTCCAGAACAAATTCTGAGGTTTGAAAACCTTCTGGGAGGTCCTTTCCTGTGGCTTCTTTTACAACACGCGGGCCGGCAAACCCAATCAGGGCCCCGGGCTCTGAAATATTGATATCCCCCAGCATCGCATAGGAAGCGGTGGTTCCCCCGGTAGTTGGATCCGTACACAGGGAAATATAGGGGATCCCGGCCTCAGCCAGCTGGGCCAGTTTTGCAGAGGTTTTGGCCAACTGCATTAGGGAAAGGGCAGCTTCCATCATCCGTGCACCCCCTGATTTGGAGATCATAAGAAAGGGGATCTTGTGTTCTATGGAATAGTCGATAGCACGGGCAATCTTTTCACCTACAACACTTCCCATGGAACCGCCGATAAAAGTAAAGTCCATACAGGACACCACCAGCTCTTTACCCATGGATTTGCCGACGGCAGAACGAACGGCATCTTTCAGTCCCGTGCGTTTTTGGGCATCTTTCAGCCGATCTGAGTATTTTTTGGTATCCTCAAATTTCAGTGGATCCTTTGAGCTCAGTTTGGCATCCAGTTCAGTAAACTTGTCGTCGTCAAAGAGGATCTGGAAGTATTCCTTGCTCCCGATACGCACGTGGTAGTCGTCTTCCGGACTAACGTAAAAATTCTTGGCCAGTTCCTCTGACTCAACAATTTTGCCAGTTGGGGATTTATACCAGAGCCCCCTCGGGGTGTCTTTCTTTTCCTCGGTGGCGGTCTGAATTCCCTTTTCCTTTCTTTTAAACCATGCAGTCATGTCGGTCTCCATTTTGGGTTCTTCTCCTTACAGCGTGTTTATGTTGTTCAGGTCTTCAAAGGCCTGTGTTAATCTTTTTACAAAGGATTTTTCTCCTTCCCGCAACCAAACCCTAGGATCGTAGGATTTTTTGTTGGGGAGGTCCTCCCCGTCCGGATTTCCGATCTGGGATTGCAGGTAAGCGGCTTTCTCCTGAACGTAGTCGCGCACACCGGCGAGAAAAGCGTACTGCAGATCTGTATCAATATTCATTTTGATGACTCCGTACCCAATGGCTTCGCGGATTTCTTCCAGGGAAGAACCGGAGCCACCGTGGAAGACAAAATCGATATGATTATGGCCTACTCCGTATTTCTCAGAAATATATTCCTGAGAATTTTTCAGGATTTTAGGCGTCAGTTTTACGTTGCCTGGCTTATATACCCCATGAACGTTACCGAAAGCGGCTGCAATGGTAAAACGGTGGCTTACTTTGGACAACTCCTCATAGGCATAGGCTACTTCTTCGGGTTGGGTGTAAAGCTTTGAATCGTCAACATCTGTATTGTCTACGCCGTCTTCTTCCCCTCCTGTGATCCCGAGCTCAATTTCCAGGGTCATACCCATCTTGCTCATACGCGCGAGGTATTCCTTGCAAATCGCAATATTTTCTTCTATGGGCTCTTCCGAAAGGTCGATCATATGTGAACTGTACAGGGGTTTCCCGGTTTCAGCGAAGTGTTGTTCACTGGCATCCAGGAGGCCATCTATCCAGGGTAAAAGTTTCTTTGCACAGTGGTCGGTATGCAGGATCACCGTTGCCCCGTAGGCTTCGGCAAGCTGGTGCACGTGTTTGGCACCGGCTATGGCACCCTGAATGGCTGCTCGCTGGTTTTCATTGGACAGCCCCTTCCCGGCGTTGAATTGTGCTCCCCCATTGGAGAACTGAATGATGACCGGGGCATTGAGTTGGGCTGCGGTTTCCAGCACCCCGTTTATGGTGTTCGAACCTACCACATTGACTGCCGGAAGGGCAAACCCCTTTTCCTTGGCATACTCGAATATGGCCTGGACTTCATCTCCAGTGGCGACACCTGGTTTAATGTTATGCGACATAGTATAGTTGATTGGTTTCTTTGTAGATGAGGCAAATGTAATAAAATAATTAGCTCTAGAAAGGATAATTGATCCCTATCTGAAAGACCGCATTGGCAAAGTTGTAATCCCGGAACCACCGTCTGGACGGCTCTTCAGCCGGATTGTAAGTTTTAAACCCGGTGTCTAGCCGGAAAACAAAATAGGAGAAATCATACCGCAGGCCAAAACCGGATCCCACAGCGATGTCTGCCAGAGAATCGAACCCACTGAAGGTTTTTTGCGGGTCATCCACATTGTCCCAGACATTCCAGATATTTCCTGCATCCACGAACAAGGCGCCTTTGATATCCCCAACTATGGGGAAGCGGTATTCCAGGTTAAAGGCCAGTTTCAGATTGGCTTCGTTAAAATCGTTGATACCCTGTGAACTCCCGGGTCCGAGGGAATAAGGAAACCAAGCCCTGTTATCATTGGATCCCCCGGCAAAATAACTGCGTACGAAGGGAACACTTTCAGAATTGCCAAAAGGAACCGCAATCCCGAAAAAACTCCTCATGGCCAACACATTGGACCGGGAAAGGTCCCAGTGTTTGATGTAGTCGAATTCTGTTTTGACGTATTGAGAAAAAGGCACCCCAAAGACCAGCAGGCTCCCGTCGTCATTCTCGTCAAAATTTATCCAGTTGGCTAAACCCGAAAGCAGGTTCCCTGCAGCTTCCAGTTTCACCCGGATCTGCGAAAAACTATTGTCATTGATCCCGGCGCGGTTGTTCCTCGTAAATGTATAGTTACTGGCAAAGATCAGGTTGTTTTCCGTGAGCCGCTGACGCCGTTCTTCAATACGGCTCACATCCACGAAGTCTTCTTGGGAGGAAGGCACCTCCCTGTTCAGGATGGCATTGGTGAATCCGGTAGTTCCATCCGGAATCCTCAATCGGAGAGGATCAGCAGGATTATTGGTTGCAATGAACAGCGTGTCCAGAGTGGGATAGGTAGCCGGATCTTCATACTGGTTGGCAATATTGTCCAATGACTGATAGGTGCTGGTATACACATTAAAAAAACGATCCGGGTTAACATTCCTGACATACTGCACATTAACAATCTCCAGGCTGCTCCTTTTGAAATCTGAGGGTGCCCAGTTGTAGCCGAAAATAGAGTTGAAGGTTTGCTTGTCCAGCCCGATGTTCTGCTGGAAACTGATACCA
>NZ_CEYNTP010000099.1:0-346 GCF_982873095.1 Lentiprolixibacter sp.
TCCATAAACTCCCTTGCTTCAGGGTCATCAACGTCAACATCCATTTTAACCAGAAGGTTAAACATGTTTTTGTTGATTATCACGGAACTCACGTTGTCCAGGTCTTCAAATTTATCAAAGATGGATTGTGAAAATCCCGTCAGGGGCAATACTGCCATTACGGCAATTAATACTAACTTTTTCATCACTGATCGCTTTTTAATTGTTTTTGTAAATTTTTTGTTTTGTTGTTTCGAATTCATTTAAATAGGCCACTTTTTGGGTACCACGATCCAAATTCTCGGCCAGCAGGCTTAAGGCCTTCCGGGTTTCCTGGTAGGCGAATTCAGCCTCTTTTTGTTCCTGG
>NZ_CEYNTP010000099.1:356-9289 GCF_982873095.1 Lentiprolixibacter sp.
TCCACTGATAAATATATCCTCTGGTTTTTAGGGAAACCTGCCGGGTGAAACGCTCTTCCTTAGCTGCGGAGAAATATGTGAACATGGGGGCGTACTGCTCAAGATGCGAGGCAACCTCGCCCTTTGTGAAGTAATCCTTCAGTTCCTTTTCTTCGGCCGTTGTGGTAGTGGCCTCAAAGTATTTCTCTAGTAATTTTTCTATTCTATCCGATTCCATAACGATGCTTTTCTAATAACTTCATTCTTACGGTCTTTCTGGCCCTGGAAAGGGCAACCCTTACTGCGGTGGGCTTCATCTCCAGTAACTCTGCGATTTCGTCATAATCGTACTCTTCGACGTCACGCAATTGTATGACCATTTTTTGTTGTTCCGGCAATTCTTCCATGATCCGCTCTACCCAGTTCACGCTGTCCCTGGCTTCCACCTGCTTTTGCAGTGAGGATGATCCGCCGTCCTCGTAATTGCTGTGGACCAGCTTCAGATTGCCCGACTGTTTCGACTTTAACCGGTCCAGACAAAAATTCTTGGTCATGGTCATGGCAAAAGCCTCCACATTTCTGTATTTTCCTATGGCTTTTTTGTTGCTCCATAGTTTCATCAAAATCTCCTGAGTGGCATCCTCCGCCTCTTCGGACGATACCAGGAGCCTTTTTGCAAGGCGGTACAATTTGTCCTTAAAAGGCATGACCACATTTAGGAATTCTGACTGTGTCATTGTTGGTTGTTGTATTGCTGTACTTACCATTTACGGTGTGTTACACTAGGAAGACGAAGTACACCGAATTTTGTTACAAAAAATTTTTTTTTCCTGCAGATGTAAGTATTTTAGGTTGTTATTAACGCTCTATCCGGTCTAATTTACAGATCTTTACGACCATCTTAAAAGTAAGGATTTAGGTAGTGTTTCTGGCTTTTGAGTTGTTATACAAATAAGTGCATAAAAAATTGAATAAATGAAAAAGTATTTCTTAACCCTGTTGGTGCTGGGGGGATTGGTGTTGGGGTGTAGTAAGAACGATGATGACGGATACACTGGTCCGAGAGACCTGGATACTCAGAATTTTATGTGGCAGGCCATGAATTTATGGTATTTCTGGCAGGCCGAAGTCCCCAATCTTGCTGATGACCGTTTTGACACCGATCTTGAATATACAGAGTTCCTGGGATCAGAAACAGATCCTGCTGTTTTCTTTGATACCAAACTGCGTTATGTCCAGGACCGCTTTAGTTTCTACAGCGACGATTATGTGGAACTCACACAAAACCTTGCAGGCATTTCCCGAAGCAATGGTCTCGAATTTGGCCTTACTTACTTCGACGACAACAACAACGATCAATTGGATGCTGATGAGCAGATCTATGGCTATGTCCGTTACATTGTAAATAATTCCAATGCGGCCACGGCTGATATCTCCCGTGGAGAATTGTTTACCGGAGTAGATGGGCAGGAACTTAATGGGGGTAATTACCAAGAGCTCTTGTTTGGAGAAAACGCCACCTACACCCTGAGCATGGCCGATATTGAGGGTGATGTACTCACCCCTAACGGTAAGGAAGTGACACTAACCAAAGAAGAGGGCCTGGAAGAAAATCCCGTATATATTGCCAAAACCTTTGAGGTGGTGGGGACGAGGATCGGTTACCTGATGTACAACGGCTTCACCAACGAATTCGACGAAGACCTCAATACAGCAATGGGGCAGCTAAAAAACGAAGGCGCTACGGAATTGATCCTGGACCTTCGTTATAATTCAGGAGGCTCAGTAAACTCTTCCCGATTGCTGTCTAGTATGATCTATGGCACCAATACCAGTGATCTGTATCTGAGACAACGCTGGAACCCAAAAATCCAGGCGATTTTTGACCCGGGCGACCTGGAAGACTATTTCGCTGACCGCACAGGCGCCGGAACACCTTTAAATACCCTGAACCTTACCAGGGTATATATCCTTACCACAAGGTCCACAGCTTCCGCCAGTGAACTGGTCATTAATGGGCTCGATCCGTATATTGATGTGATTCAAATTGGTAGCACAACCCGTGGAAAAAATGAATTTTCCCTAACCATGGTTGACGACCCGGATCGGGAGGGTGCCCCCTACATCTACACCCCATCCAGGGAAAACCAGATCAATCCCAACAACCGTTGGGCCATTCAGCCGCTGGTAGGGAGAAATGAAAATGCACAAGGCTTCTCTGATTATACCGCAGGTTTTACCCCGGAAATTGAACAATTTGAGGATATTGAAAACCTGGGTATCCTTGGGGACATTAATGAACCCTTACTTGCCAGGGCCATACAGGAAATCACCGGCATGAGTGGCAGGCGCGATTTTACCGTAAAAACCCCTGTTAAACTGCTTACAAGTTCAAGGATGTTCACCCCGATGAAGGATAATATGGTATTGGACAAACCGATAAATTTGAAATTTATCCCTTGATGAATAGATTAAAAAGCCCCGATCCGGGGCTTTTTTTATAATTTGAATTGAAAGCCGAACGCCAGGTTCCTGCCACGTATCGTAAACCCCAGAACTTCTTCAAAGCGGGAATTTCCCAAATTTTCCCCCTGCAGGTAAACCTTGAGGCGGTTTGGGAGCAGCTCGTAAGACACCTGCATCCCCAGCAGGAAAAAACGATCCAGAGGTACGTCAGAAAAGGTATTGAAATCTGTATCCCTTCGATCCCCGGTAAAAGAACCGCTCAATTGTGCAAAAAGGCGCTGATCTACCTGATACCCCAAGTTAAGGTTCCATTTGTGTTTCGGGATCCGGATGGCGTTGTCCCCTTTTCGCTCTGTAAAGGTGTAATTCCCGTTTAAGCGTATTTGTTCGGTAGCCTGCCAGTCAATTTCTAATTCCAGCCCACTGACTGCTACTTCCGAATCGGCATTAAAGTACTGAAATGTGCTGTTGTTGAAGATCACGGCATCCTGTTCCTTTCTGTTGAAAAAGACCACACTGGAACGAATTTTACCTGGAAACGCCAGTTCCAGTCCGGCCTCAAGCGTCCGATTGGTTTCGGGCTGCAGATCCGGATTGGCCCCGAACTCACCGAACAATTGCGGAAGGGACGGGGCAATGAAGGAAGTACTGTATGAGGTCAACACTCTTAAATATCCCTTGTTTAACCTCCACCGGTAAGAAGGATTAATCGTATAAACAAGGTGGTTTCCATATTGGGAATGCTGGTTGAAACGTGCCCCGGTATTGATATTCCAGCCCTTACCGGAAACATATACCAGGTTGAAATAGGGATCAAACTGGGTTATTTGTTCTGTATTTTGAGATAATGCCCGGTCCTCGCTGTAGTTTATACCTAGGGCGGTAAATACATTTTTGCCCAAGGTATAACGGTTATAGAGGTCCATGATCAGATTATCCCCTTTAAAGGCCGAAGGAAAGGCACTTAGATTTTCAGAATCGTACTCAGAATAGGCTGCGTTGAAGTTTAAGTTCCCACCCCTGTAAGAAAAGGATGAAGTGATACCCGTTCGTAATTGCCTGCTAACAAACTGATAGGGAGCGTCAGAAAAACCAAAAGTTTCGTCATAATCATTCCGCAGCCGTTGTTCCTGTCCATAGAGGGTAAACGAAAAATTCTTTCCGGCCTTGTATCCCAAACGCAAGGAGGTACCCACCCTCGAAAAAGGATCTTCCTCCCCTGCTGTGGTGGCTAGTGAAGATAGGCCGTTGGCAAATTCGTGAGAAAGCCCTACCGCATAGGTAAAACCGTTTAGGGTCCCGCTAATACGGGCAGCCTGGTTAAAACGGGCAATGCGATAATTTTGGTCGGATGCGGTCTGATTGGTTCCCATTTGTGACTGGAAGACGCCGGAAAGTGGGTTGTTAGCACTTTCCCTGGTCCTGATGTTAATCACTGCCGCCGCCGCATTGGTCCCATAAAGAGTACTGGCAGCCCCTTTTATGATCTCAATCGATGCAATATCAGTTGTAGAGAGCAACCTCAGGTCGAACTCCTGTGAAAAGGAAGAAGGATCAGCTACCCGTACGCCATCCAGCAACACCAGGACCTGCCGGCCGCGACCTCCCCTGGCAAATACGCCGAGTACTTCTCCCTGCCGGCTTCGGCTACCCCCAATCTCAATACCACTGTACTGATTCAGCAGGGAAGCGACAGAGACACCCGGGTTACGTTCGAGGATATCCGCACCAATCGTTATCACCGTTTTCCCTGAGTTCTCACGCTTTAGCTCAAAACGGGAATCACTGACCACTACCTCATCGAGTTCCTGTATCAATACAGTATCCCCCTGCGCTTGCGTATAAACTTCTGTTATTACCAGAAGCAGGAGGAATACCAAGGTGCCTCTGGTACCCATTCAATGCTGTTATTACGATTAGTGTAAACGATCAATGTAAACCTCGCTTTATCCCGAAACGCTGTTTTACAAATCACGGCAGGTCTCCTGACTTGCGTCCTGCCCAGGCCCTTCCCGTTCGTTGGAACAGTGGTAGAAGATGGGTCAGGCATCGACCTGAGGTCGACTTAGCCTACAGTTGCGGGAACAGTGGCAGCTTTTGAGGTGGCATGAAATCGAGCTAGCTTCCTCAGCACTGCATTCCCTTTTAAGCCCGCTTCATCCCTGGGGGACCGGGCACCGCAATCTTTTGCAAAGTAAGAAATAAAGACCTACCGGCCATTTTAAAATTGTGCTATTTTTGGGGCATTCCAAAATCTCTGATTTGAAGTCCTTATTGCTGTTATTCCCGCTGCTGTTGTGTTTTTCCTGTAAGGAGAAAACCGAAAAACATTCGCCTGAACCGAGGCCGGAAGAACAAATCAGATATGCTGAGGGATTTCAGATTGAGAAACGCACAGATGATCTCACTGTGATACAGGTAGCCTCCCCCTGGCCCGGAGCAGACCGGGTACTGCGTTATGCACTCGTAAAAAGGGAAAAGTTAGCGACCACAATCCTGAACAGGGATCAATTTGACGCCATTATTCCTGTGCCGGTTACACGAATAATTGCCACCTCCACCACCCATGTTCCCGCACTAGAAACCCTAGGTGTTGCCCAAAACCTAGTGGGTTTCCCTGATACAAAGTATATTTCATCTCCCTACACCAGAAGCCTGATTGATCAGGGGAAAATAGTGGATATTGGGAGCAACGAAACCCTCAACACAGAAATGAGCATGGGCCTTGAACCGGAGTTGGTTATTGGTTTTACCATAAATGGGGATAATCCTGCCTACATGACGTTAAAACGAGCCGGGATTCCCGTGGTCTATAATGGGGAATGGACAGAAACCACCCCTCTTGGTAAGGCAGAGTGGATCAAATTCTACGGCCCTTTTTTCGGAAAGGAAGCCCTGGCTGCGGCAGAATTTGAAAAAATTGAAAAGGCGTACCTGAATGCAAAACAACTAACGCAAAAAACTGGACACAAACCAACGGTCCTGAGCGGAGCCCTCTACAAAGACGTGTGGTACCTTCCCGGGGGAGAAAGTTGGGCGGCACAGTTCATTGAAGATGCAGGAGCTCGCTATTTATGGGGCGATACACCTGGTACCGGGAGCCTGTCACTGGGGATCGAAGCAGTTTTGGCCAAGGGCAGGGAGGCTGCATTTTGGATCTCCCCTTCCCAATATACCACATACACAGAACTGTCTGAGGGCAGCAGGCACTACGAACAGTTCAGGGCGTTTAAAGAGCGGAAGGTGTTTACCTTTGCTCTTACCAAGGGCCCTACCGGGGGGCTGCTGTACTACGAACAGGCTCCAGGAAAACCACACGAGGTGCTGATGGACTTAATCGCTATATTTCATCCGGAAATATTACCCGGGCGGGATCCTTACTTTTTTAAGCCCCTCGAAAAATGAGCATGAATAACATCCGAATTACCGGTTTTGTTTATCTGGGCTTACTCCTGCTGTTAAGCCTGGGATTGAACATTAGCCTGGGATCTGTGACCATTCCCCTGGAGGAAACCATTAAAGTGCTCCTCGGACAGCCTGCTGAGGAACCCTCTTGGCAATATATCATATGGGAGTATAGAATACCGAAAGCCCTGACAGCAATATTGGTAGGCAGTAGTCTCTCCCTAAGTGGCTTGCTCATGCAGACCCTGTTCAGAAATCCCCTGGCCGGACCTTTTGTACTGGGGATCAGTTCAGGGGCGAGTCTGGGGGCCGCCCTGCTGATCATGGGGGCCGGTATCTTCACAGGAAACCTGATTGCGGGTTTCGGAAGTGACCTTTCCCTTGTGATCGCTTCAAGTCTCGGGAGTTTCCTTGTGCTTTTGATTGTAGTGGTCCTTGCCTCGAGAATTAAGGATACCATGGCCCTCCTGATTATTGGATTGATGTTTGGCAGCATTACCGCCGCAATGGTATCTATCTTATCCTACTTTACCGAAGCTGAACAGCTAAGGCAATATGTATACTGGTCCTTTGGCAGTGTTGGCAACCTGTCCTGGCCACAGTTAGCCTTGCTTACCGGTGTAATACTTATTGGGATTGTGCTGAGCATCTTGTCCCTTAAAGCTTTAAACGCCCTCTTGCTTGGCGAGAATTACGCGCGAAGCATAGGAATCGCCATACGCAAATCCAGGTACCTCATCATCATTGCTACGGGATTGCTGGCAGGTTCGGTAACGGCTTTTGCGGGACCCATTGCCTTTATCGGGCTGGCCGTTCCCCACCTCACCAAACAGATTTTCAACACTACAGATCACCGGACACTGGTACCTGCCGTTCTGATCTATGGGGCGATCCTTTTACTGTTATGTGATACCCTTGCACAATTACCTTCATCGGCCTATGTATTGCCGATAAATGCAATTACCTCAATCATTGGTGCACCCGTAGTGATCTGGTTGCTGGTGCGTAAAAAAAAGATGATATTCTGAGGTTTTTACCGTACTTTTCAGCTGAAGATATCATCCTTTTAAAATACGGTACCCATTAGTTTAAAAGCTACTCAACTCACTGTTGGATATAAGGCCGGCAAATCAGCAATCCCAGTTGTGGACAACCTCAATTTTGAGGTACAGCAGGGGGAGTTTACAGCTGTTGTAGGCGTTAATGGAATTGGGAAATCCACGCTACTGCGAACCCTGGCCACCATCCAACATCCCCTGGAAGGGACAGTAGAGCTCGAAAACCGGTCTCTTTATCACTATTCTATCCGGGAGCTCTCGCACAAGATAGGTGTGGTTCTTACAGAACCGATGAGTTCCAGGAACATTACCGTAAAAGAGCTTGTAGCCCTGGGCAGACAGCCCTATACCAATTGGATAGGAACTTTATCAAAAACTGACCAGGACCGTATTCTTGCGGTGTTGGAGCTTATGGAGCTAACCGCCTTAAAGGACAAAAAGTGTTATGAACTAAGTGATGGACAACTACAGAAAGCTATGATTGCCAGGGCCCTGGCACAGGATACGGATGTCCTGCTACTCGATGAGCCCACTACCCATCTGGACCTGTACCACAAGGTACTCATCCTTAAAACCCTGCAGCGGGTGGCTCATACCTCAAACAAATTGGTCTTATTTACCACTCATGAGCTGGATCTGGCCATTCAACTGTGTGATCGTATCCTGATATTGGGTGCGCAGCAGCATTACTTTGGCGAACCCTGTGAATTGATCTCCAGGAAGAATTTTGACACCCTTTTCCCATCAGACCTCATACAATTTGACGGGAATACCGGAACCTTTAAGGTACAGCAGTAAATATCCTGCCGCCCGTGCGTTTTGATGTAATGCCTTATCTTTATAAAAGTGAATTGATGTGATTATGGACAGCGTATTTATCTACATCCTTGTCGGCCTCATTACCCTGACTTTGGGTTTTTTTATCGGGCGTTTTATCCAGCTGTTGCGGACAAAATCCGCTCAGAGTGCTCTCGAAGAGCGGGAAAAACTGCTGCAAAAAAATATTCAGTCGCTGGAAGATCGCCTGGAACAGGCGGCAGAAGACAATACAGCACTCGGTCAGAAGAAAGAAGAGCTGGGCTTGCAACTGGTCCGTTATCAGGCAGATATGGATAACCTCAGGCACAAGAATCAGGAACAAAAAGAAGAAGTGGAAAAGCTTCAGGAAAAGTTCACCAAAGAATTTGAAAACCTCGCCAATAAGATCCTGGAGGAAAAAAGCAGCAAATTTGCAAAGCAAAATAAGGAGAGCATTGAAAACATCCTGAATCCCCTGAAGGAGAAGATCAAGACCTTTGAAGACAAGGTTGAAAAAACCCATAAGGAGAGTATCGACTACCACGCTGCCCTGAGGCAACAAATATTTGGCCTTAAAGAGTTAAATGAACAAATGTCACGGGAAGCCACCAACCTTACAAAAGCCCTTAAGGGGGATAGCAAAATGCAGGGGAACTGGGGGGAACTGGTACTGGAACGTGTACTTGAAAAATCGGGCCTGGAAAAGGACCGGGAATATTCCGTGCAGAAAAGCTTTACCAGGGAAGATGGCAGCCGGGTGATGCCAGACGTCATCATCAACCTCCCGGATGGAAAGAAAATGATCGTGGATTCCAAAGTATCGCTAACTGATTACGAGCGGTATGTGAATGCAGAGGAAGAGGATAGGCCCCGTTTCCTTCAGGACCACGTAAATTCCATAAAGAAACACGTAAGTGAGCTCTCCGCTAAAAAATATGAGGAGATCTATGAGATGGAAAGCCCGGATTTCGTCCTTATGTTTGTGCCCATTGAACCCGCCTTTGCCCTTGCTATCAAC
Source organism: Lentiprolixibacter sp. (assembly GCF_982873095.1). Taxonomy (NCBI): domain Bacteria; kingdom Pseudomonadati; phylum Bacteroidota; class Flavobacteriia; order Flavobacteriales; family Flavobacteriaceae; genus Lentiprolixibacter; species Lentiprolixibacter sp. The sequence goes on from NZ_CEYNTP010000099.1 coordinate 9,081, forward strand.
CGCGATAATAAGCTATATAATCAGGCATTCGAAAAAAATATTGTTATTGTGACCCCTTCCACCCTGCTGGCCACCCTCCGCACCATAGACAGTATGTGGAACAACGAGAAACAACAACGCAACGCCATCGAAATTGCACGACAGGCAGGTGCGCTGTATGACAAATTTGAGGGGTTTGTGACTGACCTTACCAAGGTGGGTCGTAAAAT
>NZ_CEYNTP010000100.1:0-9159 GCF_982873095.1 Lentiprolixibacter sp.
ATATGGATGCTACCTTTTTCGACCTGGACGGGGACAATGACCTGGACCTCTACGTGGTTAGCGGAGGTAATGAATTTGAGCCCTATTCCTCACTCTATGAGGACCGGATTTACCTGAATGACGGGGCAGGCAGGTTTACGCGAAAAGAAAGCCCGGCTCTTGTGGGATTTGCCCAAAGCGGAAAGACGGTTGTTGCCCTGGATGTGGATCAGGATGGCGACCAAGATATCGTGGTAGGAAACCGCATCATTCCCAAGAACTACCCCAGGCATGCACCTTCAGTTGTGTACATCAATAACGGTGGTGCATTGGTAGCGAGTACGGAAGAAATTGCCCCTGAATTCCAGGATTTTGGCATTGTCAACGACCTGCTCGTGACTGATTTTGATCAGGACGGATGGGAAGACCTGATTGTGGTGGGGGAATGGAACCGCCCCGGTTTTTTCAGAAATGTAGAGGGAACCTTCCAGCTCTCAGCGGCTGAGACTGGCTTGCCACAGGAAGAAGGCTGGTGGTTTTCAATTGCAGAAACCGATGTGAACAATGATGGCCAACCGGATTATATCCTTGGAAATGCCGGATTGAACCTGAAATTCAAGGCCACTGCGGAGAAACCCTTTTTGGTCTATGCCACGGACTTTGACGACAATGGCACCAATGATGTTGTACTAAGTAAAAAATACCAGGGCGAATATGTCCCGGTAAGGGGAAGGGAATGCTCTTCACAACAAATGCCCTTTATTGCCGACAAGTACAAAACCTATAAAGAATTCGCCAACGCTACGCTCCTCGATGTTTATGGGGAAAAACTGGAAGCTTCCTATAGCAAGTCCGTTACAGAATTCAGGTCAGTGCTGCTGTTGAACAAAGGAGGCATGCAGTTTGAGAAAATTTACCTGCCTGTGGAAGCACAGCAATTCCCAGTAATGGCGATAAACACCATGGATGTGAATGCCGATGGTTACGAAGACCTGATCCTGGGTGGTAATATCTATGAAACCGAAGTGGAAACCCCGAGGCTTGATGCCGTCTCCGGAGTTGTACTGCTATCTGATAAGGACAAGGGCTATAAATCCCTCCCGCAAGACAAAACAGGGCTCTATTTACGCGGAAATGTCAAAGACATGGAACTGGTACAGCTAGGCGAAAAAAAACTGCTTTGGGTAGCCCGGAACAATGATAATTCATTACTTTACAGAATAGATTGATTATACATAACATTTAAATACACCATAAAATGAAAAAGTCACTTTTAAAAATATTTACCCTTCTTTTTGCCATCCCGCTTTGTGCACAATATTCGGGGCAGGTAGCCACCAATATGTCCGCTGGTGGGGCCAATGCGGGCAGTACAGCCCAGATTCAAGGCCTTTTGGGCCCGGTTGCGGATGCCTTAAGTAAAAGGTCCTTTAATCTCGAAGATTTTAAAGGGTCCCCGTACACCCATGACGAATTCCAGAAAACCACTTTGTTCTACGAAGAGGAAAATTTGGGAGAGCTCTTTTACCGCTATAATGCCCTCAACCAGGAAATTGAAATCAAACTGGAAAACACTGAAAGTGAAGGCATCCGTGCCCTGGGCAAGGACAAAAAAATTGCCTTTCTCGTAGACGGTAAAAAAACCTCCTTTAAAACCTTTATTGATAAAGATGGAAAAACACTTAACGGCTATTTAACCCGTTTAAACCTGGATGGTACTATCAATCTGTATAAGCGACAGCATGTGAAATATACAGAAGGAAAGAAAGCCCAAAATTCCTTTGTGCAGGCAGTACCCAACAAGTTTACCCCCTACACGGAATATTACCTTGAAATAGAAGGGGAGAACCGGGTTGACGAAATTGAGTTAAAGAACAAGAAGTTGCTCGGTATGCTACCACAGGAAATGCGGGACGGCCTCCAGGACTACCTGAAGGAGAACAAACTCAACATCAAAAAGGAGTACGACCTCATTCAGGCTGTTCGTTTTTTGAACGAAGATGCCCTCTAAGGAATAAGAGGAAGCTATCTTAAAAATCTGGCCATGAAAGAGAAAATATGTTTGCTGATCCTTCTTTTTGGTAGTGTACTTTTGACTTCCTGCGAAAAAGACACCACTGAACTACCTGAAGAAGAGGGAACTGAGGAAGTATTAGGTGATCCCGATGCACAGGATGATGATTCAGATGGCTCCTCAGGTTCCGGAGATGGAGATTCTGGTTCCGGAACGGTTACTGTAGAATTTTTAAACAGGTCTTTGGTAGACGACAACTACGTACTGATCAATAATGCCGGTAGCAACCGGGTGTATTTGATCAATAAACAAGGGGATATCCTCTATGAATGGCCATTGAATTCCAATATTGGCAACGACGTCGTCTGGTTACCCGACCAGCGTTTGCTGGCTTCTCTGGAAGCTGAAACTCCCAAGATCACCTTTGGCGGGCAGGGCGGAAAACTGCAAATCACAGATAAAGACGGTAACGTTAGCTGGAACTTCGACTATTCCTCCGAGGAAGCGGAGACCCATCACGATGTGGAGATGCTCCCAAATGGCAACGTTATCGCATTGGTCTGGGAAAGAAGAACCGCAGTGGAAGCTGAAAACGCCGGATCCAACCTTGGGATCGACGTGTACCCGGAAGCCGTAATAGAAGTAGACCCCTCAACCAATTCCATAGTATGGGAATGGCATGCCTGGGACCACCTAATCCAGGACCATGATGACAGCAAGGAGAATTTCGGAAACGTCAGTGAACATCCCGAGCTCATTGACCTGAACTTTGTACCCCAGGAAGATGGCGATATTATGCACGCGAATGCCATCGCCTATGATCCCATTAGAGATGTGATTTACATCAGTGTCAATTTCTACCACGAGGTCTGGGTTATTGATCACAGCACGAGTACTGAGGAAGCGACAGGGCACGAAGGAGGTAATTACAACAAGGGGGGCGATCTGCTGTATCGCTTTGGGAATCCAGCTGCCTATAGGAACACTGCCGGAAACCGACTGTTTTACAACAATCATTTTCCCAACCTTTTTGGGGAGAACAGGGATAAGATGCTGATCTATTCTAATGGGAACGGTTTGGATCAATCAACAGTCTATGAGTTGCAGCTGCCTAACGATTTTTCCCTGCTGCCCGACACCAACAATGAACCCCAGGTCACCTGGTCATTTACCCATCCTGATTTATACGCCCCAAAAGTATCCGGGGCTGTTAATCTGCCCAATGGTAATGTTTTGATCACGGAAGGAGACTTTGGATTGTGGGAGGTAACCCGAGAGGGGGAGGTTGTATGGAAGTATTCTGCACCTGGTTTTTACTGGAGGGGATATCACTACAACAAGGACGCCCCGGAAATTACGGCACTCGGATTGTAAATTCGCTGACCACATTTAAAAAATTACAGGATATTTTCGCTGAGCGGTATATCCAAAAATCATGGCAAAGGAGCATCTCATTTACGGTATCAGGGCAGTGATGGAAGCCATTTCTGCGGAAAAATCCATAAATAAGGTCCTTATCCAAAAAGGCCTGCGCGGGGATTTGATCAAAGAACTTGAAGACCTCCTGCGCGACCGTGGGATTAGCCACTCTTTCGTCCCCGTTGAAAAGCTTAACCGGGTATCCGGCAAAAATCACCAGGGGGTTATCGCTACCATTTCCCCTGTATCTTTTCAGGATTTTGAAAACCTTGTAAATACAGTGGTGGAAGAAAAGGATGCCCCCCTTTTCCTGTTGCTGGACCGGGTGTCTGATGTCAGAAATTTTGGTGCCATTATCAGAACCGCCGTTTGTACGGGCGTGGACGGTATCGTAATCCTGAGTTCAGGATCGGCGCCTGTGACTGCTGATACCGTAAAGACCTCTGCAGGGGCTGTGTTTAATATTCCTATAGCAAAAGTGACCCATTTAAAAGATGCGGTATACTATCTTCAGGCTTCCGGAGTGGAAGTAGTGGCAGCTAGCGAAAAAAGCAAACAATCGCTCTACGAACTGGACCTGAATAAACCCCTCGCCATCATTATGGGGGCTGAAGACAAAGGGATCTCCCCTGCCCTGCTCAAAACGGTTGACCACCTCGCCAGGATTCCGATGGAAGGGGATATTGCCTCCCTCAACGTCTCAGTAGCCTGCGGGGTCTTCTTGTTTGAAGCTGTCAGACAGCGCAGTATTTTCTGAGTACCGTACCGGTCCTAAATACGAGTTATTTAAGTGTCTTCCCTGGGATCCGGGCTTTTTTTTCGGTAGTGATACCTGATCTCCACTTTATTCTTGCCATCAGATATATCAGGATTTTCGATGAAATTGCCATCTTCGTCAAAATGCCTCAGAAATTCATCCTCTTCTTCTTCAAAATCCTCGCGTTCCCAGCTGTACTTTTTCACCTGAGGGACTTCAGCCTTTAAGATATAAGCAAGGGCAATTCCGGTTAAAAACCCGGCCAAATGTCCTTCCCAGGAAATGCCGTCTTTTACGGGGAAAATATACCAGAGCATACTCCCGTAAACAAACACGACGATCAGGGATAGGGCTACCAGCCGGTAGTGTTTTGTGAACACCCCTTTGAAAAAAATAAAACTGGCCATCACATAGATCAGTCCGCTGGCCCCAATATGGTATGAAGGCCTGCCGATAAGCCAGGTAAGAAGCCCCGACGCCAGGATCCCGAAAACAACCACTTTCCAGGCCACCCTCCTGTAGAAAAAGACCAGGGCGGCACTGAGGATAACAATAGGCAGGGAATTATTGTAAAGATGAGATAAGGAACTGTGAATAAAGGTGCTAAATACTACCCCCTTCAGGCCGGCAACGGTTCGGGGATAAATCCCAAGGTCGTTTAAATTGATGCGAAAGCGCACCTCTACCCAGAAAATCGTCCAAATCAACAACAGAGAAAACAGAGGAACCAGGAGTACCGCGTAGGTAAATTTGAAATATCGATCTTCTGTCATAACCCGAAATTACATTTTATTTTACTTTTATGATATGAGTCAGCCACTAGCAGATCGTGTTCGTCCCAAAACGCTAAAAGCATATATCAGTCAAAGTCACCTCGTGGGAGACAAGGGGTCCTTAACGCGCCAAATAAAACGGGGCACGATCCCATCGCTCATCTTTTGGGGACCACCGGGAACAGGAAAAACTACCCTGGCCAATATTATTGCAGAGGAAAGTGACAGGCCATTTTATACCCTGAGCGCCATCAGCAGTGGCGTAAAGGACGTTAGGGAGGTAATCTCCAAAGCTAAGGAGCAAGGGGGATTGTTTACCACAAAAAATCCCATCCTCTTCATTGATGAAATTCACAGGTTTAGCAAATCCCAGCAGGATTCCCTTTTGGGTGCTGTTGAAAAGGGATGGGTTACCCTTATCGGAGCAACCACCGAAAATCCCAGTTTTGAGGTGATTCCCGCCTTGTTGTCCAGATGTCAGGTGTACACCCTTAACCCCTTTGGTAAAGAAGATTTAGAAGCAATCCTAAAACGTGCCTTACAAGAAGATGAGCTTTTGAAAAAGCTTCGGATTACCTTAGAAGAAACTGAAGCCCTTTTGCGGCTTTCGGGTGGAGACGCCAGGAAACTGCTGAATATTTTTGAACTGGTCGTCACCTCAGAAGAGTCGGAAACCATTCATATCACAGATGAAATGGTCATGTCTAAGGTTCAGAAGAACACCGTGCTTTACGACAAGGTAGGAGAGCAGCATTACGATATTATCTCGGCCTTTATAAAATCGATCCGGGGGAGCGATCCCAATGCAGCTGTATATTGGTTGGCACGAATGATTGCCGGGGGCGAAGATGTAAAATTCATCGCAAGACGAATGCTTATCCTGGCATCTGAAGATATCGGCCTGGCCAATCCCACCGCTCTTGTAATTGCAAATAACACCTTCCAGGCGGTAACTGCAGTAGGTTATCCGGAAGCGAGGATTATCCTAAGCCAGTGCGCTTTGTACCTCGCGACCTCCCCTAAAAGCAACTCAGCCTATATGGCCATCAACAAGGCACAGCAAACCGTGTCGGAAACGGGAGATTTGTCGGTCCCCTTGCATTTGCGCAATGCGCCAACCCAACTGATGAAAGACCTGGGCTATGGTAAAAACTACCAGTATGCCCACGATTTCCAGGGCAACTTTATAGATTCAGATTTTTTACCGGAATCTCTTGATGGCAATGCTTTCTATGAACCTGGCGAAAACAAAAGGGAAAAAGCCATACGTGAGGCCCTGGGGAAGAAATGGAAAGGGAGGTATAAGTACTAAAACTTTAGTTTCAAGGGCTTATGCACCAACTTGCCTTCCTGGTAATAGTCCAGGTACCAGGTGCCCCCTTCACTATAGACAACACCATTCAGGGATTCCCCTTCGGCGAGATAGACGCCCTCCTGTTGGGTGCGATACAACTTTAGCCGTACTTTCGGGCTCTTGTCTACCAATTGGAAACCATTGGGGATTTCCTGGGCGTACCAGGTGAGGTCTTCCTCAATATTCTCTGTTGGAACAGATTCCTGCTGTATTTCAATAGTTTCTTTGTGAGGTAGTATTTCTTTTTCTGGCGCTTCCATTTTGGAGGTTTCCTCAGCACTACTTTCCTTCTTAACCTTTACCTGATCATTAGCCTCATCCAGGCTTTTCACATCGTCCTTAAAAGATACGGTAACGGTTTCCTTTTCCTCCTTTGGCGAATAGGTGTAGTTGTAATTGTTAAGGGATCCCATTGCTTCCCTGATCACTTCCTGAAAAGCCCCCTTAAAATCCTTGATCTTACTACTGCCCGTTTTTGTCCGGTATACCTCCTGCAACTGGCAATCCTGGAACTCGATATGCGCTTTTGTTGTAAAGGTCCCGGATTCGTTTACCAGAAGGGCCTTAACTCCCAGGCATTTGTCCTGGTACAGATCAAGAGGCAGGTCATCCTCGTACACTGCATTCAAACCACGTTCAACGAGTAAATATTTAATGAGGGTACTGGTCTGATATTGGTTTTGCTTCCTAAATCCATCAAATTTGGTAGGTACAATTACGTATTTGTAGGCAGAAAGTGCTTCCTGGGCATTACTGGTCATCACTCCAACAAACAGGACCAGAAAAAGAAGATATTTTGAACGCATAAGGGCTTAGTTATCGCCCCAAGATAGGATATTTAATCCGAACTGAAAAGAAGCGGTATGGGCCGCCGCAAGGTTTTGGTAAGCGAGCAAATTGTCTGCCATCAGGTAAAGATTTACCGGACCTGCCTGCAGGCTCAAACCCAAACCAATGTTGGTCAGTGAATACTTGTCAACCGTGTAAGTAGATCGCAAAGCGAGTACATTGCCCAGCCTTCGCTGGTAGAACGCCGTCAAGGCCATCTGAGGGCCCCTGGGGCGATTTACCATGAACAACTGCCCCCCAACACTATTGAGGTATTGATTGCGTTGTGGGCGCGCCGAAGTGGTTATTGTGCAATCACAATCCATATCCCCTCCCCCGCTGGGTATTCCCCAACTGTATTTTAGACTCCCGTAGAGCTTGGTTGGCCTAAAGGTGATATAATTCCTGTCGTCATCCTCAAAAGGAACCAGAGCTTCTATTTCATCGACCAGCTCCTGCCAAAAGTCAGCATTGGGGTCAACCAGGGCATTGGGTAAAATTACCTCCACCCCTTCATTGGCAGCCCTCCCTGTAAGGCTGTAGTTTTCCACATCAGTAGTGTGATAGACGAATCCCAGGTCCAGGATACTCCCCGTGATTACCGTCTGTTCATCCAGATGATAGGTAAAACCCAGATCCAGTCCCAGTCCCAGATCCCCGCCAAGCAGTCCCCTGCCTATAATCGTACTACTTATATCTGCCACCTCTCCGTCAGCCGCATCTGTTAACTCCCGTAGACCAGAGGTCCGGAGACTCATATCCGCCACCATGATGTTGGTCAGCAAATTATTCTGACCTTCCCGGGTAAGGAAATATCCGTCGTTCCTTGTTGATGTAAAATTTAAGATACTCGAATAGAGTTTTGCCCGTGCCCCAACAGTAAGTTCTCGGTTTAACTGACGGTTAATACCAAAATGGATCACATTGAGCAGCTCCCCACGTGTTTTCAAGTGACTGAGATCAAAACGCTGGCCGATTCGGTTCGCATTACCTTCATAGGCCAGAATAGCCAGATCCCTTGGCCAGTAATTGATGAGGTCCAGTTCCCCATACATTCCGAAGGAGTAAAAGTCCCGGGGCCTGTTTTTTCCGCGGAAACCACCGCTGAAGATCTCGATCTGATTGGTAAGACTCTGATTGTCCCGGGTACCCAGACCAAATATGGCACGGTCCCGTACTTTGTCATTTATATCCAGGCCGTCATCGGCAAAAATATCGTGCACGGATAAACCGCTGGTTCCGGCCTGTACAAAAATACCCGAGAGCATTGGGACCCCGGCATACCAGTTATACGAAGTTTCCAAACCGGGATTCAATAAAAGCGCCTGCGGGACCTCGTTAAAATCATATAACAGCTGTTTGTTCTGTGCAAATGAGCCCAAAACAGTCAGCAAGAAAAATGAAAAAATATGATATTTCAGGTTCATTTGAGACGTATCCTAAACCTGGCACTGGAGCGTAAGATTATTTTTGGATCTGGTAGGCTGGAGACGCTGGTGGTATCGCCCAGGTTCCTTCCGGAAACACGTATCCCGGAAGTATTTCTTACGATATCCAAACTCCTGCCTGTGGCCCCGCCGTAGAAAATTTCCCGGGTCAGCACTGCCGTAGGCGCGGGTTCAATCGCAAATACTTCTGTATCTAGCACATTTCCGGCGTCATCTAGGAAATTCAGGGTGATTTCAAGGCGCTTACTTGTGGTATTCTCAACCTGGTAGGTGATGGAACCTTCCAGTACCCTATCGGCAAAGAAAGCCTCGTTAAACGCATCAAAATTGAAATCCTGTGTATAGAAATCAACTCCTGCCTGATTGTTGATGTATTCCTCAGGAGACTCCACATAGACGAGACTGGAAGTAATTTCAGGGGTTATATTCAGATCATCATATTGATCAAAGTTCTGTTTTTCCACACAGGAAAACAGCAGCGAAGCTACTGCTGTAAGGACCATTATTTTGTTATATACAAGGCGCATAATGTTCACGATTTATCCGCTCTGAACCAACACAGCTAAGCATATGGGCATTGCCTTGTC
>NZ_CEYNTP010000101.1:0-9151 GCF_982873095.1 Lentiprolixibacter sp.
ACGAGCAAAAGGCCCTGGTGGAATTCATGCGGGATGGGCCTCAGTCCGTCCAGCAGGCGGGACACTGGCTGAAATTTGCACAGGACGTTTCCCGAAGGGACCAGCACACCCTGGACCAGGATGTGAAAATGTACTTCTACAACCAGGTAGTGGCGATGGATGCCTTTATCGCTTCCTGGGATTCCAAGATGTTCTATGACTACGCCCGGCCCTATGCCCTGGTACACGAATACTACGAAGGCCAGAAGATCAAAGCCTGGGGAGGTGAAGGCAAGGGGATGATGGAAATGGATGGCGCCCAGTGGCGTCCCTATTCCCCAGAAACCTTTTTGTGCCCGCCCTTTCCGAGCTATGTCTCCGGACACAGCACCATCAGCGGCGGCTGTGGGGAAGCCCTGAAATTGTGGACAGGCAGCGATGAATTCGGGGAAGAGGTAGAGCTGGTAGCCGGCGCCCTTACCGAACCCGACAACCTCGGGGATACAGTGGTCCTTAAATTCCCCACCTTTACAGAAACGGCAGAAATGGCCGGTATTTCCAGGGTGATGGGAGGCTACCATATCCAGGCCGATAACGTAGCCGGCCTGCAACTGGGCCGTGATGTGGCCCGGGAAGTCTGGACCTTCTATCAAAAGCATGTAGGCGAGGAATAGTCCATACAGGCTGATAAAACCCAGACCATGGGAAATAAAACAGACCAAAACGATAGCAAATATCCCGAGGGCCACTTTTTGGGGCTCTGGATGGGGATCGGTATCGCCCTGTTTTCCGGCTTAGGGGTAGTTTTGAGTGTAGTAGCGCAGAACAATGCTTTTATTGGGATAGGTCCTGCGATAGGGGTAGGTTTCGGGTTACCCATTGGCCAGGCCATAGAAAACAAATACAAGGCGCAGGGAAAGATCCGTCCCCTGACCGAAAAGGAAAAAAGAGTGCGGAGAAATGCTTTGCTCCTGGGCCTTTTCATCTTCCTGCTGGGCGTAGTGGTCTTTTCGGTGATGTATTTCAGGGCGTAATTGTGTGAGCGCATAGAAAACGCCGACCTGACCGCATATAACTTTTAAAGTCAGGACAAATGAAACTTTTTAAACACCAGTTCTGGCATCTTATTTCCTTACTGGCCCTGCTCTGGGCCGTCAAGGTGCTGATAGAAGCGGACCCATCCCTTCTGGAGGGGGCACTTTGGGGTTTCGGGACCAGCTACTGGTTGATCCTGGCCCTGGCCAGCCCGATCCTTCACCAATTATACGTGCTGTTCTGCTGGCGCTTTGAACTGCACCAGCGAAGCATCTCAAGGGCTTTTGGGGAGGCTGGTTTCCGACTCTTTAAGATCGGGTTTACCCTGCTCATCCTTTCCCGGCCACTTACCATTATTCTCCTGGCCATTGCCAATGCCTTTACCCTGCCTATGAACCCGTGGTTGAGCTATGGACTGTCTGCGCTGTTGCTCCTGCCGGGTAGCTACCTGATGTATTCGGTAAAGAAGTATTTTGGGTTCGACCGCGCTTTTGGGATCGATCATTTCTATCCCGCCAAATACAGGGACGTGCCCATGGTTAAGCAGGGGATCTTTAAGTACTCCTCCAATGCCATGTACGTCTTCGGGTTTTTCCTGCTGTGGGTACCGGGGCTCCTGGCACAATCCAAAGCTGCCCTGCTGGTGGCGGCCTTTAACCACCTCTATATCTGGGTACACTACTACTTTACGGAGCAGCCGGATATGGAGATCATCTACGGGGGAGAGGATAACAGCAAGACATAAATGCCCGGCGTACGCTGCCGCCGGGCTTTCTAATTATTGCCTGGGCTTGCCTTTGCGCTTAGGCAGCCTTTTGGCCTCCTTCAGGCTTTTGTTGATGATCCATTCCAGTTGTCCGTTAACACTCCGGAATTCATCATCGGCCCATTTCTCAATTTGCTTGAATACCTCAGGGTCGATCCTGAGCACAAAGGATTTACGCTTGCTCACACATCAGGCATTTAGGGTGCCTGTATTCACTACAGGGATGGCTTCCTTATCGCCACAGAGTACCACCATCAGGTTGCTGACCATGGAGGCCCTTTTGTCATCATCAAAATCGATGATATTGTCTTCTGAAAGCTGGGTAAGCGCATCTTCCACCATACCTACAGCCCCTTCAACGATTTTCTTCCGCGCCGCCACAATGGCCACCGCCTGCTGCCTTTTCAGCATGGCACTGGCAATTTCAGGGGCATAGGCGAGGTATCCGATGCGGGCTTCCATCACCTTGATCCCGGCAATGGCAAGTCGCTCTGTTATTTCTGTCTCCAGGGCTTCGTTGACTTCATCCATGCCCGAACGCAGCGTTAATTCTGCCTGTTCATCGTCAAAATTGTCATAGGGGTAGGAGCCAGCCAGTTTCCTCACTGCAGCATCCGTCTGCACGCGGACGAATTCCACATAATTGTCCACATCAAAGGCCGATTTGTAGGTGTCCTTCACCTGCCAGACGAGGATCACATTGATAAGGATGGGGTTGCCTATCTTGTCATTTACCTTCACCCGTTCACTGTCAAAATTCCGGGCGCGCAGGGAAATTTTTATTTTTCTGAAGAAGGGGTTGGCCCAGAAGAAGCCATTTTCCTTAACGGTGCCCTTGTATGCTCCAAACAATACCAGCACCTTGGAGCTGTTGGGGTTAACGATAAAAAACCCTATGAGTACCAGTAGGATTATGGGTACCAATAATAAAAACCAGGGGTTTTTGGTGAAGATAATTCCGAGGACGGTTCCGGCGAAGAGCAGCAGGAGTACGAGTAACATGGTATAACCACTACTTGCTTTTATTTCTTTTTCCATATGATATCATTTTAATATCATAATAATACTAATTTTTTCGGAATTAAACAAATTGACCCTGCTATTTCCTGCTTTTGGTGGGATGGTAAATCGTCCTTTCCGATAAATACATTAAATTAGATAGGAATATGCTTCCATAAACCTTTTGTTTATGAAAAAAATTCTGATCCTCTTTTTTCTCGTTTGCACCGTTTCAGGGATTGCCCAATCCAAGGACTTTATTGGCATCTACCTGCTTAAGGAGGAGGCAGAAAACGGTATTATCCAACACAAAATGACCCTCCATGAAGAAGGCACCTTTTTGTTCAGCACTTTCTTTTCTCCTGATGATGCTGACGGAAAAATGCTGGAAATAAAGAGCATGTATGGGAGCGGGAAATGGCGTGTTAATGGCAACCAGCTGTTCTTTGTGGTAGACAAGGAGGAAGATTTTGATGAAGACCGCATCCTTGATTTTTCAAAAACACGTGCCCGGATCCAGCAACCTCCCCCTCAAGGCACGGATGGGAAAACCGGGACTACCCAACTGGTTTTTTTTGATTCCAATATCTCCTGGGTGAAGGGGTTGAAATTGAACAAACAATAGGTATATGTTAAGAATTCTTGCCGCAGAAATATGCCTACTGTTTTTGTTTGCCACTTCTTTACACGCTCAGGATAATATAGTGATACGTTCCTCCAATAACCAGGAGCTTATAAAGGCCCTGAATAATGCAGAACTTCTTGCTGAAAACCGAGAGCAATGGCTGGGAGTAAGATTATACCGATTGGACAATGGGATAGGTAGTGCAGGTTACCCCAGTTCTGAGGTGTCGTACAATCTACTAGTAGCCACAATTGAAATGGATGATGCTCCGGAACAAGGGGTTCACGAGGCGGGTCCCTTTCTCAACCCGACCTTTGTCGGCTGGGATCATATTGATAGTTATCGCAAAGAATTTACCATTATCCATGGAACTGCCTCGGAAAGAGATTCACTGGGTTTTGAGATAAGGTTGGAGGGATTAAGGATACATCGGGTTCCCAATATCGCCTACAAATGGGGGGAATTGGATATAAAGGTAAACGGATACAGCGTTAACAGGCCATATGATAAGCAGGTATTCGAGGAGACGGTGGGTAGGAAGTATACTGAATTTGTGGATACCAACGACACCATCTATTTAGAATTTCAGTATAATATTTATGAATACTATTACGGTAAATCCAGCATTATAATTGACGATGAATACGGGATCAGTGATATACAGATTAAGGATACCTCCCTTGCGGTAAACGGTATCAGAGTAGGGGACCCCATTGAAAAAGTAAAGCGAAAATTCAGCAAGCACCAGGTCTCCCGAGACTGCCTTACGATCTGGCATTCGGATATTTCATTGTCTTTTTATTTCGATGGACATGGGATTATCAGCAAGATATTTTATTTTGTACCCACCTGATTAATTTATGATCATCAGTATACATGGAATACATCCTGGTTTCCCTGGTTGCCTTCCTCGTCGCTATCCTTACCTTCTTTTCGGGTTTTGGGCTGGGGACCATCCTTACGCCAGTTTTTATGCTTTTCTTCCCGGTGGAACTGGCCATTGCGCTGACCGGGGTGGTACATTTTTTCAACAACGTCTTTAAGATCTTCCTGGTGGGGAAGCGGGCAGATAAGGGAGTGTTGCTGCGTTTTGGGATCCCGGCGGTCATCTTTTCCTTTATCGGGGCCTGGGTATTGCTGCGTATCCCGGATACAGAACCCTTATTTGTGTATCAGATGTTCGATAGTACCTTTGAGGTCTTCCCGGTTAAATTTACCATCTCCATATTGCTGCTGATCTTTGCTTCCTGGGACCTGATCCCGTATTTCCAACGCTTGGAATTCGGAAAGGATAAATTACCCATTGGGGGGATGCTCAGCGGTTTTTTTGGGGGACTTTCAGGCAACCAGGGCGCCTTGCGCAGTGCCTTCCTCATCAAGGCTGGGCTTACAAAGGAATCCTTCATTGGCACGGCGGTAGTCGTCTCCACCTTTGTGGATTTTACCCGGCTCAGTGTCTATGCTACCCGCATGGACCAGGCAGGCCTAACGGATAATATCCCCATTGTGCTCTGTGCCACCCTCTCGGCCATATGCGGGGCCTATTTGGGACTTAAACTGCTAAAGAAAGTCACCCTGAAATTCCTGCAGGTCACCGTGGCCATAATGCTGATCCTGCTTTCGCTGGCCCTGGGAGCAGGTGTATTGTAGCGATACAACAATAACAGTTAGCAAATTGGGTTAGCCTTTTACCAGCGTACCCCCCAGCATCACCATGTTGACCGTTCGAAGTTGTTTTATGTCTGTACTGGGGTCTCCCGGGATTGCAATCAGGTCGGCTGTATACCCCTTTTTGATTTCCCCCAGCTTTTCCAGGTGGAAGGTCCGGGCATTTACCGAAGTGGCCGCCCTTAAGACGTCTAAGGGTGCCATTCCGTACTCCACCATCAGTTCCAGTTCCCTGTAATTTTCCCCATGGGGGTACACGCCCACATCACCACCAAAGCCAATCGTTACCCCGGATTGCAGGGCCTGTTTAAAGCTGGCTTTTTTCTTCCGGATGCGCTCGGTATCGTTTTCCTTCTCTTTGTCCCATCCGGCGTATTGCTCCACGGCATCGCCAGCGGCCAGGGTGGGGTAGAGGACCACGCCCTTGTCCTTCATCAACCGGAAGACCTCCAGGGTACCCCCATCTCCGTGCTCAAGGGTCTCCACTCCTGCCAATACAGCGCGTTTCATCCCTTCCGGGGTACTGGCATGGGCCACCACATAACTCCCGGCTGAGGTGGCCGTAGCCACCATGGCATCCAACTCCTCTTGCAAAAATGTAGGTTGCGAGGGCGCCCCTGTTTGCCAGCGGTAATCTGCATAGACCTTAATAAAATCAGCCCCATGGCCCAGTTGTCTTCTTGTGGTTTCGATCACCCCGGGCACTCCACTGGTGGGTTCTGCCCCCAGGGGTACGCTTACCCCGTCATGGAAGCCTTTCGGGCCATAGGCGCCCGTGGCCACAATGGCCGGACCCGCAACCAGCAGGCGGGGCCCCGGGGTCAGGCCTTTTTCTATACTTTGTTTCAGGTAGACATCCGCGTACCCGGCCCCTTCCGATCCCAGGTCGCGCATGGTGGTCACCCCTGCCATCAGGGAAGCTTTGGCGTGGTTGGCCCCGCGCAGGGCACGTTCAACAGGGGATTCTTTTAGTACCTGGTCGTTCCAGGGTGTTTCGTCATAAGGGTGAAGTAAGAGGTGGGAATGCCCTTCGATCAGCCCGGGCATGAGGGTCGTTCCGCTAAGGTTTTTGGTTTGGGTACCCCTTGGTACACTGAGGCCAGCAGCAGGCCCGGCATAGCTGATCACATCTCCCTCAACCAGCACTACCCAATTGTTGTGCATTTCGTTCCCGTCAAAGACACGGTCGGGTTTCAAGAGGAATTGTCCGTATGCCAATTGTGTAGACAAAGCAAGTACTGGCAGTAATTTAGAAACAAACTTCATGGACTATTGTTTTGCTGCATTCTCAGCGATGGAACTCAGTTTTTTCTCGATTTCGGCCTTGCCGATCCAGGTACCCCTAACCATGACGCCCTCCACCTTCCTCAGGTTTTCCAGATCCTCCAGGGGGTTGCCGCTAACCAGGAAGAAATCTGCCGAAAGGCCTTTTTTGATCTCCCCAAACTCATCCTGCATGCCATAGAAGATAGCCGGATTGAGGGTGCCGCTCTGCAGGATCTCCAGCGGGCTCAGGCCTGCGCGAAGCATGCCCGCCATTTCGTGGTGGATGGAGAAGCCTGGCACGTTGAACAATTGGGGTGCATCCGAACCCAATAGCAATCCCTGGCCCTCATCTTGCAGTGCTTTTATGAGCTGTCTCCGGATGCTGATAAAGTCTTCCCATTGTTCTGCTGAAAATCCTGTACCCTCCCCGGTGGATTGCTCTTTCCTGCTCCTCCAGTTTTCCAGTGTGGAGGCGGGCATGTACTGCATTTCAGCCTGGGCAAGCATTTCATTTGCTGTTGTTGGGGCGAACCAGCGCTCGAAAAGGCTTTGGGTGGGGACTACCCAGACCCCCTGTTCATTGGTTAGCGCTACGAGGGGGTCTATACGGCCCATATCGGCGAGGGGGGTAAAATTATATCCAAAAAAACCGTTTTCATTGGGCTGGACCCCGGCAGCTTCAGGCACAAGCCCTTCCAGGTACCCATCCACATGGTCGATGGTAGAAAAACCGCTTTCCAGGGCATGTCTAATCCCCACATCCACGGGTACATGCCCTGCAAAGGGAATACCCACTTCATTCGCCGTTTTAACCAGGGTATCAAAGACATCCCGTTGTATCCCCGGATGTATTTTAAGAAAATCGTACCCGGCTTCCTGATAGGCGGTGACCTTAGTTCGGGCTTCCTCGGGCGTCTTTACGGAGTTACCGTTCAGGGAGGGACTGGAAGTAAAGATCCTTGGGCTCAGTACGGCCGCGGATTTCGCAGCTTCCCGGAGTTCCAGGTGGCGAGGGTGCCCCAGCATCCCACGGATGGTAGTGATGCCGTTAGAAAGGTAGAGGAACAGGGTTTCTTCGATCCGCTCTTCCGAAGTTGGTGGTGAAGGAATATGGGCGTGCATTTCGGCCAAACCTGGAACGGCGTATGCGCCTTCAGCATCAATGGTCTGGGTAAAACCCGATAAAGCTTCAGTACCCGGGGCCACTTGCAGGATCCTTCCAGAATCTATTACTATTTGATGGTCCCTCAGGATCTCACCGTTTCGAACATCTACAATATGCAAGTTCGTAAAAAGGACTGCGGTTGCACTTGGGTCTTGCTGTGCGGTGTTACATGCCAAGGTAACGACTGCCAAAAGTGCCAGATAGTATTTTTTCATTTGAGAGCTTATTAATTCGGTTCTAAAAGTTGTTTAATTTTCTCTTCGTCAAAGACCTTCCCATTTTTGACCACGCCCTGGATCTTCCGGGTATTCCGGATGTCTTCCAGGGGATTTTCGGAAAGCAATACCAGATCAGCGACCTTTCCTTCGGTGATGTCTCCGTAGTTAGTTTCTTTTTTCAGAAAGCGTGCGCCGTTGTAGGCTGAGCTTCGCAGGGTCTCCAGCTCACTCATGCCGCAGGAAACCAGCGCCTCGAGTTCATTGTGCAGGGAGGGTCCGGGATAGACATAGGAATTGTAGGCCCCGCAATCTGATCCGGCCAGCAACCCCACCCCTGCGAGGTGTAGTTGCGTAGTTAGTTCACGGAAAAAATCGTCCAGGGCTTTCCGGTCCTTCCGGGCCGTTTCCGAAGCATTCAGGGCACGATTGATACGGCCCTGGTAGGTCTCCAGAAATTCAGGGCTCAGATGCTGCAGATAAGGATCTGAACTGTGATCTGCTTCATCCAGGTAACTGAGGGTGTGGCCTATATGCAAGGTGGGGACTACATACACCTCTTTTTCACGCAGCATTTGAAAGGTGTTTTGTGCTGTACGATCTGAATAGCTTTGCTGTAACCTGGGCATGGCCTGCCAGAAACCTATGCTTCCCTCGCGGATGCCCTGGGTCACTGCTGCTTCTTCATCGGCACAGCCCTTCATAACATAGTAGAGGTGTTCAATGGCGTCTATCCCCGCGGTTATCGTCTCTTCAAGGGTGACACTAAAGGGCATGTGCCCGGAGCTTATCAGGCCCCGCTGATCAGCCTGTCTCAGGGTTTCCAGGTACAGCTCTCCACTGATACGGCTGTCGTACAGTTTAATAAAATCCACCTCCAGCGCCTGCAGGGAATCCAGTGCCTTAGGGATATCTTCCGGGCGTTCCACTTGCAGGGAGCCCGCCCAGGTGGGTTTGGGGCCGTCAATTTTAGGACCGGAAGTGAATATAGTGGGCCCCGGCTTCCCGGCTGCTATATCTTTTTGCCACGTCTGGATAGCTGTAGTAAGGTCGCCCCCGGCATCACGGACAGTAGTAATGCCATGGGCCAGGAAGTGCCCCAAAAACTTTTGGTTTTGTTCCACAAGGTCCGGTCCCCCGCGAAAATGCACGTGATTGTCCCAAAAACCGGGCAACACATAGGCCCCCTCTGCCGATAGGCGTTCACCTGCCGGGATATCTTGAGCCGCTCCTGAAGGAAGTAACTTTTGAATGGTAGCATCCGCTATAAGAATATCCTGGCTGCTGATCTGTCCGGTTTCCAGATCAATTACCCGGGCGTTGCTCAGGATAAGGTCGTATTGACGTGTAGGTTCCGTTTTGCAACCCCAGAATAAAATGATGATCAATAAGAGCGAAATTCGGGTTGTTCTCATGTCCTTGGGATAAGGACT
>NZ_CEYNTP010000102.1:0-9139 GCF_982873095.1 Lentiprolixibacter sp.
GCGGCGGTAAACCGGTCCGGATGCTGACCAGGCGTCAGCAATACGTCAGGGACCACCTACCACCCCCTTCCCCATAACCCTCCATGGGGCGCTATGCGCCTCCTCCCCACAATCAACTTAAGCTAGAATACAGCATTATACTAGCAGGCTGATCATTGCCACACTAGTTTAAGTGCCCCTTAGATAGCTGATGAGCATCATGGTAGGGAATAACTGGTTACTCTATCTTTATTTTGTGTAATTTATTCTGATCCAGCCATGATACAAACATTAAAAGTCAAGGATTTACGAAGAGAAATACCCATTGAGAAAATTAACTGGAAACTTTTGCGCGAAACAGAACCCGCGAAACCCCTGATAGGACAGGAACGCGCCTTAAAAGCCCTTGAATTTGGCATTGGAAACAAGAGGGGAGGCTTTAATATCTATGTTTCCGGGTATCCGGGAAGTGGTAAGTCCAAAGCGGTGAATCATTTTCTTGAGGAAAAAGCTAAACTGGAAGTAACACCGGGAGATTGGTGCTATGTAAACAATTTCCAAGATTCTTTCTATCCCAAAAAACTCCAACTGCCCAATGGTGGCGGACAGACATTCCGGATGGAAATACAACAATTGATCAATGAAATTCAAAAAGTCCTGATAAACGCTTTTGAAAGTAAAGAGTATCACGACAGGAAAGAGAAAATCATAGAGAAGTTCAGGCAGGAGGAAAAAGAATTATTCCGGCAAATAAACAAGAAGGCCAGGGAGAATAATTTTACCGTAACGAGAACACCAATAGAAATCCTTGTTATCCCAATAGATGAAAAAGGAAATCCTCTGAGTGATGAACATTTTGAGAAACTCAACAAAAAAGAACGGCAGAACATCCTGAAAAAACAATCCCAGCTCAAGGATGAACTCTTTGAATTGATCAGGAAAAACAGGGAGATAGAGCGCAATAGCAACAAATCTCTTTTGGAACTGGATGAGAGTATCGCTTCCTATGCTATCGATACCCTATTGCAAGAGCTGAAAGAAAAGTACCAGGACTTTAAAGATGTATTGCTCCACCTTGAGGAGATCAAAAAAGACATTACTACCAATTTACACAGTTTCCTTAAGGCCACGATTAAACAGAACAGCCCCGAATCAAAAGGGGAAATGCGGTTTCAGAAATTCGACGTGAATGTAGTCACCGATAATACCGGGTTATCCGGCGCCCCGATTGTACTGGAACTTAATCCAACATTAAATAACCTCTTTGGAAAGGTAGAACACGAGTCCTATATGGGCACCCTCATCACAAACTTTACCCTAATTCGTGGAGGAGCTTTGCACAAAGCGAATGGGGGCTACCTTATCATACCGCTGAAAGATCTGCTATTTTCTTACTTTTCATGGGAAAGCCTTAAAAGAGCCCTGAAAAACAGCGAAATAGTCATTGAAGACGCCCGTGAACAACTGGGAATTATCAGCGCAAAAAGCCTAAAACCGGAACCCATTCCGCTGGATATCCAGGTAATTCTGATCGGTTCACCGAGATGGTACTACCTGCTCTATGAACTCGACGAAGATTTTAAGGAACTCTTTAAAGTAAAAGCGGAGTTTGATACGTCGATGGACTACTCGAGAAAAAATATTGAAGATTTTGCCGGGGTTACTTATAAGATCCAACGAGAGAACGGATTACATGAGATTAGTGATGCGGCCATGGGCAGACTTATAGAACATGCCTCTAGGATGGCTGATGACCGGGAAAAGATTTCCATTAAATTCAGGGAAATCCGTGATATTATTCATGAGGCTGACCACTATGCACGTGAGGCCAAAACTGATGAAATAACCTTGGAGCATGTTGATCAGGCCATCGATGCGCGATATTTTCGTTCTAACCTGATCCAGGAAAAAATCAATGAAATGATTAAAAGAAAACATTTGATGATTAACCTGGAGGATTCGAAAACAGGGCAGATAAACGGGTTATCAATTCTCGATTTAGGAGATATTCGATTTGGCAGGCCTAATAAAATAACAGCAAGTATTGCCACCGGAAAAGTTGGACTGATCGATATTGAGAGGGAGGCCAAGCTTTCCGGACCTATTCATACCAAAGGGACGCTGATTCTCCAGGGATACATGCTGGAGAAGTACGGACAGGATAAACCGGTGAGTTTGTATGCCAGCCTGGTCTTTGAACAGAGTTATTCGGAAATTGAAGGGGACAGCGCTTCCTGCGCAGAACTGTTCGCGCTACTGTCAAGCCTTGCCGACCTCCCCATAAAACAGGGAATAGCGGTGACAGGATCATTGAACCAGAAAGGAGAACTGCAACCTGTGGGGGCCATCAATCAAAAGATTGAAGGATTCTTTGAGGTATGTGCTCAGAAGGGCCTGAACGGGGAACAGGGGGTGATCATACCCAGGCCTAATCTGGACAACCTGATACTGAAAAAGGAGGTGGTAACCGCGGTAGAACAAGGTCTCTTCTCCGTCTGGGCAATTGATAATGTAGATGACGGACTCGAAATCATTACCGGATATTCGGCAGGTAAACACTTACAGGGCGGTTCCTTTTCAAAGAATTCTGTACACTACAGGGTGGATGAGCGGATAAAGGAGCTAAACGCTAATGTACTCGCAGCATCTGCGCGGAGCATGCAAGAGGAACAGTTCTCCTATTGAGTAACATACCGGGTACAGGAGCACTACTTGCTTTTGTTTCCAGAGTTCTCTTTATCTTGGGGTTTATCAGCCAAGAAGGCTGCACCTTTCTGTAAGGTATTCTCTTGTAGGCTCACCGCGGGGCGCAATGCGCCTCCTCCCCAAAGATCAATTTATCTGAGAATAATGCAAAGAGCAATCACAATGGGTAGGCCTAAATTCTGGGCAGGTCCCTCTCGCGATTTTTGCTGAAATAGGTAACCGATCGGTAACCATAAAAAGAACCTAATGCCCCCGGGGATTACCGTCCCTATTCCCCCTGACGTACAAAATAGTTGCCGGACCTGAATTGTGAAAGCATTCAAAAAAGTACTACACCCGCGGAAGGTCCCCCTCACCCTTTAGCGGAAGTTTGGAGGCCCCCATTAAATAGGCATCTACATGATGTGCTGCCTGTCGCCCTTCCGAAATGGCCCAAACGATAAGCGATTGCCCCCTGCGCTGGTCCCCGGCTACAAATACCCCGGGTACATTGGTTTGGTAATCCAGGGAAGAAGCCCTAATATTCGTTCTCGAATCAGCTTGCAGGCCCAATTCCCGGGCTATGGTCATTTCTGATCCCGTAAATCCAAGGGCCAAAAGTACCATATCGCATTTCCACTCTTTTTCTGTTCCCGGAACCTCCTTTAAGACGGGTCGTTTTCCTGCTTCTTTTTCCCAAACTACTTCCACAGTCAGCAGGCCCTTTAGAGTTCCCTTCCCATCACTGATGAATTCCTTGGTAGAAATGCTAAATACCCGTTCGGCACCTTCCCGGTGGGAGGAACTGGTGCGCAATCGCATCGGCCAGAAGGGCCAGGGTTGATGATCAGGTCTATCCAGGCTTGCCTTCGGCATAATTTCAAAGTTTACCACAGATTTGGCACCTTGCCTGAACGAGGTCCCGATACAATCGGATCCCGTATCCCCACCTCCAATTACAATAACATGTTTGTCTTTGGCAAGTAGTTCCTCCTCAAAGGCACTGATCCCATCAACCCGCCGGTTGTTTTGAGCCAGGAAATCCATGGCCTGAACAACCCCCTTGTACTCAGCTCCTTTGATTGGGAGTTTTCTTCTCACTGCAGCCCCTCCACATAGAAGGACGGCGTCAAATTCAGATTGTAATTTCTTGGCAGGGATGTCCACCCCAATATGTACTCCACACCGGAATGCTATTCCTTCTTCCTCAAGAATAGTCAAGCGCCTGTCAATGACATGCTTTTCCATTTTAAAATCCGGGATCCCATATCGGAGAAGCCCGCCAGGCTTTTCATCTCTTTCGAATACGGTGACCTGATGACCTGCCCTGTTGAGTTGCTGGGCAGCCGCAAGGCCTGCCGGCCCCGATCCTACCACGGCTACTTTCTTTCCCGTACGCTCTAGCGGGGATTGTGGCTTGATCCACCCTTTATTGAAAGCGGTTTCCACAATGTGCTTCTCGATATTTTCTATGGATACGGGATCTTCATTTATTCCAAGCACACATGCTTCTTCACAGGGAGCCGGACATAGCCTCCCCGTAAATTCAGGGAAATTATTGGTGGCATGGAGGATAGCAGTGGCCTGTTCCCATTTGCCCCTATATACTGCATCATTAAAATCGGGGATCAGGTTGCCTAAGGGGCATCCGCTGTGACAAAACGGTATGCCACAATCCATGCATCGTGCTCCCTGATCCTGAAGAGCTTTTTCATTTAAGGGAATGGTAAATTCCTTAAAATGCTTTACACGATCCGCCACAGCTTCATACTGATCTACCTTTCGTCCGAATTCCATAAATCCCGTAGTCTTCCCCATCTGCTTAAATGATTTGTGATTTTTCCTTTTCCAAACGCAACAAGGCCTGCCGGTATTCCTCAGGGAAGATCTTTACAAAATGTGGTAGTGACACTTCCCAGTTTTCGAGGATACGTTGTGCCAACGGGCTCAGCGTAGTGTTGTAATGGTTTTCTATAAGTTCTTTGAGTTCTTTGATATCCTTGGCGGTTTCAACCGGTAGCAGGTTAAGCGTTTCCTTATTGCACTTGCTTTCAAATGTCTTGTTAGGGTCATATACATAAGCGATTCCTCCGCTCATTCCTGCTCCGAAATTTCGCCCCACCTCACCAAGCACTACAGCAACACCCCCGGTCATGTATTCACAACCGTGGTCGCCAATACCTTCCACAACTGCCCTGGCACCAGAATTCCGTACACAGAAGCGCTCGCCTGCTTTTCCGTTGATATAGGCTTCTCCTGAAGTCGCACCATACAGGGTGACGTTGCCAATGATGATATTCTCTTCCGGTTTCAGGGTGGACGTCTCCGGTACTTTTATTACAATTCGGGCACCGGAAAGGCCTTTTCCAAGATAGTCGTTCGTATTTCCATTGACCACCAGAGTAAGGCCCTTTGTGGCGAAAGCCCCGAAGCTTTGTCCTGCAGATCCGGTAAAGTTTATTTTCAATGTATTGTCGGGCAGTCCTTCCGATCCATAGATCTTTGAAATTTCATTACTGATAATTGCGCCAACAGCTCTATCTGTATTACGGATGGGAAAATCAAGCGTGATCTTTTCCTTACGGAATAAAGCAGGATGGGCTTGTTCAATGATCTCAAATTCTATGGATGTATCCACCTCGTGCTTTTGCTTTTTGGTATTGTATAACTTGGTCCCCTTAGGCACATTTACCTGATGGAGAATGGGAGACAGGTCAATTCCCTGGGCCTTAAAGTGGTCGATTGCCGGATTCCGATCTAATTTATGCACCTGCCCAACCATTTCATTCACGGTACGGTACCCCAGCTTGGCCATAATTTCCCGTAATTCCTGGGCGACGAAATACATGTAGTTTACCACATGTTCTGGTTTTCCTTCAAATTTTTTCCGCAGTTCGGGATTCTGGGTAGCAATGCCAACCGGACAGGTATTCAGATGGCATACCCGCATCATAATGCAACCCGAAGCGACCAGAGGGGCCGTGGCAAAACCAAATTCTTCTGCGCCAAGCAGGCAGGCAATGGCGACATCCCGACCTGTTTTTAATTGCCCGTCGCACTCCAGAACCACCCGGTTGCGCAGGTCATTCATCACCAGGGTTTGCTGGGCTTCTGAAATCCCCAGTTCCCATGGGAGCCCGGCATGTTTGAGGGAGGTCAGGGGAGAGGCCCCGGTACCACCATCGTGACCAGAGATCAGGATCACATCAGCCTTGGCTTTTGAGACCCCAGCGGCAACCGTCCCTACACCAACTTCGGAAACGAGTTTCACATTGATGCGGGCATCCCGGTTGGCCGATTTCAAATCATATATCAATTGAGATAGGTCTTCGATAGAATAGATATCGTGATGAGGAGGGGGTGAAATAAGCCCTACATACGGGGTAGAGTTACGGGTTTTGGCAATTGCCGGATCTACCTTGGGACCCGGTAACTGTCCGCCTTCCCCGGGCTTTGCCCCTTGCGCCATCTTAATCTGTATCTCCTGGGCGTTGGTAAGGTAATTTGCAGTAACCCCGAATCGACCAGAAGCGACCTGCTTTATAGCGCTGTTTTTCCAATCTCCGGTCTGGTTGCGGTAAAACCTATCCGCATCTTCCCCGCCTTCACCGGAATTGCTTTTACCACCGATCCGGTTCATGGCAATGGCCAGGTTTTCGTGCGCTTCCTTACTGATGGATCCATAAGACATGGCGCCAGTCTTAAATCG
This sequence comes from Lentiprolixibacter sp., assembly GCF_982873095.1. Classification (NCBI taxonomy): domain Bacteria; kingdom Pseudomonadati; phylum Bacteroidota; class Flavobacteriia; order Flavobacteriales; family Flavobacteriaceae; genus Lentiprolixibacter; species Lentiprolixibacter sp. The sequence goes on from NZ_CEYNTP010000102.1 coordinate 6,374, forward strand.
CTTGACGATTTCGGTCCAGGGTTCCACTTCTTCCAGGGGGATGGGATCAAAATTAGAAAATTCAAATAGCCCTCTTATCGTCATAAGCTGCCTGGATTGCTCATTGACCAGTTCAGCGTATTCCTTATAAGTGGTTGGCTCATTATTACGAACGGCCTTTTGCAGTTTGGCGATCGTGAGCGGGTTGAACATGTGTTTTTCCCCATCCCTTCGCCAGCGGTATTCGCCACCGATTTCCAGCTCGAGGTTTGCCGCCACTTTGGACTTTTGGAAGGCCTTCTGGTGCCGTTTGGCAATCTCCTTTTCGATCTCGTACAACCCGATTCCCTGAATACGTGTAGGGGTATTAGGGAAGTAATGATCCACCACCTGGGTGTTCAGGCCAATACATTCGAACAACTGAGAACCACGATAAGAGTTTAAGGTGGAGATGCCGATCTTATTCATCACCTTCAGGATGCCTTTTCCGATGGCCTTATTGTAATTCTTAACGGCCTCTTCAAAAGTGAATTCGGTGATGTCCTGTGCTTCTATTTGTTCCGCGATAATTTCATTTACCAGGTAAGGGTTAATGGCACTGGCACCAAAGCCGAATAATAAGGCAAAGTGATGCACTTCCCGGGGTTCTGCAGATTCTACAATGATGCTGAGTTTGGAACGTTTTCCAAGTGCCCTCAGGCCACTGTTTACGTAGGAACAGGCCAGGAGGGCAGGGATAGGAGCCAGGTCCTCACTTAGGTTTCTGTCGGATAGGATAATGATATTTGCTCCCTTGTCTATCGCCTTTTCCGCTGTTTGTAGTATAGTTTCCAGTCCGTCTTCCAGTCCATTGTGCCCGCGATTGATCTCATATAGGATAGGAATAGAAACAACTTTGTAGTCCGGGCTGGCATCGTAATTTTTGATCTTGTCCAGATCTTCTTTCGAGATTACCGGGTTCTGTATCTTGAGCTTGCGGCAATGCAGTTCCGTATACTCAAAGAGGTTCTGATCACTCCCCAGGGTAAGGCTGATATCAGTGATCAACTCTTCCCGTATCCCGTCTAAAGGTGGGTTGGTTACCTGGGCAAACAATTGCTTGAAATAATTGTATAGTAATTGAGGCCTTTCCGATAGTACCGCAATGGGTGTATCTGATCCCATTGAACCAATAGGTTCTTTTGCGTTTTTCCCCATAGGAAGGATAATGGTATTGATATCCTCCAGGGTGTAACCGAAGACTGCCTTGCGTTTCTCCAAGGGGGCTTCATCGAGGAACAAGGGGCAGTCATTATAAGGGATGTCTTTTAAATGCACCAGGTTGTTGTCCAGCCACTCCTTGTAGGGGTATTTTTTCGCGATTTCGGACTTGATTTCTTCGTCGTTGACGATTCGCCCTTCTTCCATATTAACCAGGAACATCTTTCCAGGTTCAAGACGGCCATGTAAGGCAATATTCTCTGGTTTCAGGTCCACTACCCCGGTTTCAGAAGACATGATTACATAGCCGTCTTTGGTTACGCTGTAGCGGGAAGGCCTTAGTCCGTTCCGGTCAAGAACAGCACCGATGTAATTGCCGTCTGTAAAGGGAATAGACGCCGGTCCGTCCCAGGGTTCCATCAGGCAGGAATTATATTCGTAAAAGGCCCTTTTGTCCTCGGACATTTCCGGGTTTTTTTCCCAGGCCTCCGGGACGAGCATCATCATTACCTCGGGCAGGGACCTGCCGGTCATCAACAGTAATTCTACTACCATATCCATAGTGGCCGAGTCTGATTTTCCCGGTAGGATTACAGGTAATATTTTCTTGATTTCAGGCCCGAATAGATCACTTTTCAATAACTCTTCCCGGGATCGCACTCGGGAAATATTACCTCTCAGTGTGTTGATCTCGCCATTATGGCACATGTAACGGAAAGGCTGTGCCAGGTCCCAGGTAGGAAAGGTATTGGTAGAAAAACGCTGATGTACCAATGCCAGTCTGGTCACTACTCTGGGGTCCATCAGGTCCTTGTAGTAGAGTTTGATATCATGGGGCATTAACAACCCTTTGAAAATAATGATCCGGGTGGAGAGACTGGGGATGTAAAAGAAATGCCGGTCAGAGAGACGTGAGTCGTTAATGGTGTGTTCCGTTACTTTCCTGGCGATATAAAGTTTCAGGTTAAAATCGAAATCGTCATGTGCTCCCTCTCCCTTGTCAATAAATACCTGTTTAACAAAAGGTTCGCTTTCTTTTGCGATACGTCCGGGAATGGCGGGGTTAACTGGAGTATCACGCCAGCCCAGGAGGGTAAGCCCCTGCAGTCTGATTTGCTCTTCGAAGGTTCTTATACAGAATTCACGTTGATTTTTGCGCTGGGGCAGGAAGACATTGCCTACGGCATACGTACCTGGTTCCGGAAGCGGGAAAGGACAAACCTCTTTAAAGAATTCGTGTGGAATGTCAATAAGCACGCCAGCACCATCCCCGGTTTTACCATCTGCACTAACTGCACCGCGGTGCTCAAGCTTGTCCAGGATCTCAAGCGCCTTATGAATGATATCATTGGACTTCTTGCCCTCCAGGCTGCATATGAACCCTGCCCCGCAATTATCATGTTCAAATTCAGGCAGGTATAACCCTTGTTTTTTGCTAAGCATAGATTGCGATATTTTCGCTAAAGTATCGCATTGCTTAGAAAAATTGAGGGGTTTTATTTCAAAAGCAATAAAAAATTCAACATACGCAGTATTATGTTAAATATTATGCAATTTGTAAAAAAAGTAGTCTCGAAATTGCGGTAT
>NZ_CEYNTP010000103.1:0-9138 GCF_982873095.1 Lentiprolixibacter sp.
TAAAGGTGTACCGTCCACAATTTTTCAAAGAGAACTACACCATGGTGGAAATGGTACAGAACAAATTATTACGGGATTCGGTAGATCAGTATAAGATCGAGGAGCGTTCTGCAGTGGCCAAGCGGATAATCAGTTCAGGGGAGCGCATCAACCGCCTGGTAAACATCTGTAAAGAAGATGATATTTCCCTGCCTGAGAATATTGAGCTGCTGGGCAAACAAATCTACGACCTTACCCACGATATGAATTTCAAAAATTGCAAAACCATGGGTGAGTTGCTTTACCTGGCGCTGGATTTTGTCAAGCGGAATTATCAGGATGTCAGTATGAAGCAAATAATTGACAAGAAAATGAATGTTCAGAACAGGACCTGATCAGCTGTATTCCTTGATTAGGGGGTGCTAATTCCAGTTTTCGTCAAAGTCCAGATCTTCGTAACTCTCGAGGTTATCGTCAAAATCCAGCCCTCCTTCTGCTTCAAATTGCTTTTCCGGGGGAGCTTCGGGTAATTCGCCGAAACTGAACAAGAGGTTGGGGTAGGACCTGCCGTCTTCCTTTGTTACAATATCGGCCAGTTCTACGAAGAAGGTCCACATACTCAGGAAGTCGTAGACATAGATCAGTTTGGGGTTGTCCTCCGTAAGCAGGTCCTGGATCAGGGTGTCCCTCATCAGACGCACTTCGGAAGTCCCTTCCCCTACATCAAAGAGGGGGATCTCATCTTCCTGGTTCCAGCGATCATCACAGGTGTAAAAGGAAGCCATTTCATCGCCCAGGAAACCAAAAGCCTGGTTAATTGCATTGTGAAGGTCCTCCAGGGTATTTGAGCCTTCAATCTCAATGTCCCTGAAAATGTCCTCTTCTGCGTCCAGTATGATCCTGATTTTAAATATCATATCGATGATCTATGGGAGCAAAATTACAAAGTTTTTACCTTTTTATCTGCAGTGTAGACGTCGAGCACGAGAAAGAACTGTACACCAAAAAGCACTGCGGCGAGAAAGAGGTGCAACGGTTGACTGCTGAAGGGGAAATCTGCATAATACATAACCATCCCTGTTACAATTTCTACCACTAACAATCCCATTACCCAGTTGATTTTTGAAAACCCGAGACGGTTCCTGTATATGGTATACGCCAAATACACATTTAGGAGCAACACAAGGATCGAAAACGACCTGTGGATGTAGAACTGCATATTGGGATCGGCCAGCCATAGTGATTTTGCTGCTTCCCCGACCATATCGATCTGCTCGTCAACAAACTGCCTTACCTGGGTCCCCAGGATTACCTGTATAATGGTCATAAGCAGCGCTGCGGGCATCAGGGTACGGAGAACAGCTGTTGCTTTATCCGATGGAACGCGTTTCCCCGTAAACTGTATGAGGTAGATCAGTAGGGCAACTATGGCAAGCGCCATAACCATATGCAGGGTAATCCTTACCGGTGCAAGTACGGAATACACCACAGTGGCCCCGAGCCATGCCTGGAACCCCATGGCCAACACCACAAGTATGGACAATAGCGTTACCCGTTTCTTTTCCTTCCAGTACCCTAAGGAACTTATTGCAAGTGCTAAAGTTGCAAACCCCGCCAGTGCTCCCAGAAGGCGGTTTATAAACTCTGTCCAGGTATGGTAGACATTAAAGACGGCATAGTCATGCTTGTCATAAGGCGCCCAATTTTTTTCGTTGTAAGTACTGTCTGAGACAAAGGCTTTCTGTGCTACCCGAAGGCTTTCATCCCTGATGATCACCTGTCCCTGTTCATAGGCCTTTCCAGGGGTCCAGACCAATTCACTTTCCTCGGTAGGCGGGATCAGGTAACCAAAGCATTTTGGCCAGTCCGGACACCCCATTCCGCTGCCTGTCATACGCACTATAGCACCGGCCATGATAACCAGATAGACCAGGATGAGAGATAGTTTAGCCAGGAATCGGAATCGCTTTTTCATCACCAAAAAATTAAATGGGGTACAAAATTAAGGCCTTGTTCGAAATTAAGGGGTAGAAGACCGGATATTTATAATGGTTTTAACCCAATTTCACGGCCTTTACGCAGCATAAATTCGTGCGCCGCATCAAATTCGTTAGGGATCTCTCCTTCCAGGATGGCTTCCTTGATGGCTTCCTTAATAACGCCTATTTCCCGGCAGGGCTTTATTCCAAAGGCCTGCATGATATCATCCCCACTGACCGGGGGTTGGAAATTCCGTATCCGGTCACGTTCCTCAACTTCTTCTATTTTCTGTCGGACCAGCCGGAAATTATTGCGGTATTTTCTTTGTTTTCGCGGATTTTTGGTAGTGATATCCGCCTCGCACAAGGTCATCAGGTCCTCTACATGTTCACCGGCGTCAAAAACCAGGCGGCGAACGGCAGAGTCCGTAACATGATCCTCCGATAAAATTATGGGACGGGAACTCATCCGTACCATCTTTTGAACAAATTTCATTTTCTCATTGAGTGGCATGCGCAGGCGTTTAAAAAGCTTGTACACCATCTTTGATCCTACGAATTCATGGCCGTGAAATGTCCATCCAATTCTGGGATCAAAGCGCTTGGTAGGAGCTTTTCCAATATCGTGAAGTAAGGCCGCCCAGCGAAGCCAGAGATCGTCAGTGGATGCAGAGATGTTATCCACCACCTCAAGGGTATGCCAAAAATTATCCTTGTGCCGCTGTCCTTCAACCTCCTCAATACCCTGTAAATCTGTCAATTCCGGCAGGATCAGGGGCAAGAGTTTGGTTTGGTAAAGCAGTCGGAATCCCTCGGAAGGTTTGGGGCATAACATGATTTTATGAAGCTCATCCACAATTCGTTCTTTGGAAACGATCTGGATACGCTCCCGGTTTTCAGAAATGGCCCTGAGGGAATCTTCTTCAATGGTAAAGCCCAATTGTGTTGCAAAGCGAATGGCACGCATCATCCTGAGCGGGTCATCAGAATAGGTGATATGTGCATCAAGGGGTGTCCGTAAAATCTTGTTTTCCAAATCCTGCAGGCCGGAAAACGGGTCGAGCAACAGTCCATATTTCCTCGGTTGCAGTGAAAGGGCCAGGGCGTTTATGGTAAAATCCCTGCGTTTCTGGTCGTCTTCCAGAGTGCCGCGCTCCACGACAGGTTTGCGGCTATGGCGCTGGTAGCTTTCTTTTCTGGCACCCACAAACTCCAGTTCTCTGCCGCGGTGTTTGATCATCGCAGTGCCGAAGTTCTTAAAGACTTTTACATCAGGCTTGCCAGGCAGAAGCGAGGCCACTTTCCTGGCCAGTTTTATGCCTTCCCCCACAGCAACAATATCAATGTCTTTGGGGGTTCCCCTGTCTAAAAGATAATCACGGACGTATCCGCCAATTACAAAGGAATCCGACCCCAGTTCCTGAGAGGCTTTTGAAATCTTTTCAAAGATCGGGTCTGTTAATGCTTCCTTGTAATACTGTTCCATGGTGCTGCAAAATTACCACTTCGGTCACAGGGCTGAGGGAGTGCCAAGTGATCCCCTAAAATCCGGTTGTATTCTTCAGGACGGAATTCATTGCGCCCATCCGAAGGATAAAAGGTCATTTCACCAAAGAGTATCTTCCCGTCAATGTTATACAGGTCCACCCGCACAAAGGGGAAATCTGCAGCCAACTTTTTGGCTACGGTTTTCATCTCTTCGAAATTTGCCGGAGGTGCCAGCTCGCCTTCATAGAAATTGGTAAGACCAACATTGAAGGGTTGTTTTTTCCAGTCCATATCGAAGAAGCAGCGATGGTTTTCCATCCCCCGGCCCATATCCACCTGAACGTATTCGGGAACTCCCGAAAAGCAGAAAAATTTATAATCATTGATAACGGCCTTTCCCATTTCACTTAGGTAGCGCTCGGCGATCAGGCGATGCGGTACATCTTTGTAGGCCCATTCCAGACCGCCGCGATAGTACTGGTTTTTCGAGAGCCATTTGGTCATCAGATAACGGGCCTTTCGGCGATTAAGCCGGGATTTATCAGGAACGATCAGGTTGAAGTGAAATCCATGTGCCCCTTTGATCACAAATTGGTTTGGGAGGGTATCAAAGTTTACTTTACTAGCCTTGTCGTATACACCTAGTAGGTCATTGAGGTAGCGCTCCCCAACCTTTTCTTTTACGTACTCACGCACTGCATATTTATCCACCAGCTGTGTCAATAGTGGATTTTTGTAGTACACCTTAAGCCATTGGATCTTAGCATTGAATTCCCTGGGGTCCTCCAGGTCCAGCTTTTTCCCCGTATAGTATTCATAGTAGATTTTGACATATAGGGGCGGCGGGAGGAATTTCAGCTTTTTCAGCAACCCGAGGAAGAGCTTCTTCAAGGAGGTATTCGTTTAATTGCTGTTACAAAGATATACCATAAGACAGACTTTCCTATTTTTGCATGATCTACAGCGATGCAGAAAGAGCAACCCAAAATATCTGTTATAGTAAGCACCTACAATTCGGAGGCTTGGTTAGAGAAGGTGCTATGGGGCTTCAATTGCCAGCTTTTTAAGGAGTTTGAAGTGGTAATTGCCGATGATGGTTCCGGTCCGGCCACTAAGGCATTAATAGAAAAAATGGCTGATGAGGTTTTTTACCCCATAGTCCATGTGTGGCAGGAAGACGATGGATTTCAGAAATCCCGTATCCTCAATAAGGCCATTGTTGCGTGTAATTCTGAGTATATCATCATGACCGATGGAGATTGTATCCCCAGGGAAGACTTTGTCCTGGTACATTATATCAACAAGGAAAAAGGCTATTTCATTTCGGGCGGATATTATATGTTACCCATGAACATCTCCCAGATGATCACCAGGGAAGACATTGAGAAGCAGCGCTGCTTTAATATGCAGTGGCTGAAATCCAAAGGGATTCCCAAATCCTTCAAGAACAATAAACTCACGGCCAATGGTTTTCTGTCCAAGGTGCTCAACTCGATAACCCCAACGAATGCCAGCTGGAACGGGCACAATTCATCGGGATGGAAGGAGGATATCCTAAAGGTCAACGGTTTTGATGAGCGAATGCAATACGGTGGCCAGGACCGTGAACTGGGAGAAAGGCTGTTTAATCTGGGTATAAAATCCAAACAACGCCGTTACAGTGCAGTATGTGTCCATCTGGACCACAAGCGGGGATACAAAACCCCGGAATCTATTGCTAAAAACAAGGCGATAAGAAAGGCCACCAGAAGCAAAGGCCTTGCCTGGACCAACTATGGCATTACCAAGTAATACGCGAGTTCGTTCTTTTTCTCCAGCTTTTTCAATTCGCGGTTGCGCTCCACGTCACACAGCGCGTTCAGGTAGCAGATGACCAGTCCCTTTTTTCCATCCAGGATACCCAGACGCAGCAGGTAGTGGTTGACGAACTTCCAGGCAGGTTTTAGCACGAAAGAGAAATAATTAAAATGCTTTTCCTTATAGAAGGCTTCTTTGGCTTTCATCCGGCCGTAAGTAAGCATTTTTTGTTTGTAGTCCTCGTAATTTTTATAGCAGTAATGGGTGAGCTTTTCTTTTAATATGCCCGAAGTTCCATCAACCTCAAGGGTTTCATGTACGATCTTTTTATCGCTGAACCTCGCTTTACTTTTTCGGAAAAGCCTGTAATTCTTGTCTGTTTGCCATCCACTGAAGCGCAAGACACGATCCTGGAACATAAAAGTGCGGTAAAACCAGTAAGCCGCGTGTTCTGGCTTACCTGAAACGGTATTCAGAATTTCATTCCTCAGGGGTTCAGATACAACCTCATCTGCATCTACAAATAGGATCCAGTCGTTCTGAGCCTGTTTCAGCGCGTAGGACTTTTGTGCGGTGAAATTGTGGAAGGGATGTTGGATCACGGTAACATTCGGCTGTTCCAGAAGGTACTCGTAGGTACCGTCGGTACTGTAGCTGTCTACGACAATAATTTCATCTGCAAAGCGTATGGATTCCAAACAACGCTCGATGTAACCGATTTCGTTGTAAGTAATTACCAGTGCCGATATTTTTTCTCGCGATTTGCTCATTAATTGGTGACCTTCAGTTTGTTTGGACCTATGTCCGTTTGTAATAACTAAAAAAGCACAGAAAAATTATGTGAATATAGCAGTTTCTGCAAATCAAACAGCTACATTGTATTCCCTCAATGCATCATTGAGCGATGTTTTTTTATTAGTACTTTCCTTACGTTTCCCTATAATCAGGGCACATGGGACCTGATATGCACCGGCCGGGAATTGCTTCGTATAACTACCTGGTATAACAACTGAACGCGCCGGAACCCTACCTTTGCTTTCAACCGGAGATTCGCCGGTTACATCGATAATCTTGGTACTGGCCGTAAGCACTACATTCGCCCCGAGTACGGCTTCTTTTTCCACGCGGACCCCTTCCACAACAATACACCTACTGCCGATAAAGGCATTGTCTTCTATGATCACAGGAGCAGCCTGCAGGGGCTCCAGCACACCGCCGATACCGACTCCGCCACTTAGGTGGACATTTTTTCCGATTTGCGCACAGCTTCCAACCGTAGCCCAGGTATCTACCATGGTACCTGTATCCACATAAGCCCCTATATTTACGTAGCTGGGCATGAGAATTGTTCCGGGAGCGATATAAGCCCCGTGACGGGCAACGGCATGGGGAACTACACGGATCCCTTTTGCTTCATATCCCTTCTTTAAGGGAATTTTATCGTGGTATTCAAAAATACCTGCTTCCAGGGTCTCCATTTTCTGGATAGGAAAATACAGGACAACAGCCTTTTTTACCCATTCGTTGATCTGCCAGCCTGTTTCAGTGGGTGCTGCACAACGCAGTTCCCCGGCATCAATTTGGGAGATGACCTCCCGAATGGCCTCCTGGGTTGTGCTCTGTTGTAATAACTCGCGGTTATCCCATGCGTTTTCAATGATAGTTCTCAGCTCCATAACTCCTGAAAATTTGGGCAAAGATAGGAGTTGCGGCTTATAAAAAAGTCAAAATTTACAGTCATTACAGAATAAGGCTTATTTTTGCAAAAAAATTGAACTTGGGAAGGATTCTGGCGTTAGATTATGGAAAGGTAAGAACCGGTATTGCGGTTACAGACCCTCTTCAAATAATCGCTTCAGGCCTGACCACTGTGGATACCCCTGCACTATTTGACTTTCTTGACTCCTACATGGAAGCGGAAGAGGTAGATGTACTGGTTGTTGGGAAGCCCCTTCAAATGGGAGGACAGCCCTCCGAATCAGAACCCCTGATAGCAGGGTTTATCCGTAAATTCCGGGCACGATATCCGGAAATTAGTATTGAACGACAAGATGAACGATTTACTTCCAAGCTGGCAGTGAAAACTATGGTAGCGGGAGGTGTGAAGAAGAAAAAACGAACAAATAAGGCCCTTGTTGACGAAATCAGTGCGACGCTGATCTTACAGGCCTATCTCGATAGAAAGTAAACTAATGGTATTACCAATTGTAGCTTATGGGGACCCCGTTCTGCGAAAGGTGGGGAAAGACATAACACCGGAGTATCCCGAGCTGAAAACACTGTTGGCCAATATGTGGGAGACCATGTATAAAGCCAATGGGGTTGGACTGGCAGCACCTCAGGTGGGTTTGCCGATTCGGCTCTTCCTGGTAGATACTTCTCCTTTTGCAGAAGATGAAGAGCTTAGCCCTGAGGAACAGGAAGAACTGAGGGGTTTTAAAAAGGTATTCATAAACGCCCATATGGAGGAAGAGACCGGGAGTAACTGGGCCTTTAACGAGGGCTGCCTTAGTATTCCGGATATCCGGGAAGACGTTGCCCGCAAGGATACCATTACTATTAGTTACCTGGATGAGAATTTTAAACCCCACAAGAAGGAGTATAGAGGATTATTGGCCAGGGTCATTCAGCATGAATACGATCATATTGAAGGGATACTGTTTACTGACAAGCTTTCTTCCCTCAAGAAACGACTGCTGAAGGGCAGGTTGAATAACATATCCAAGGGTAAAATTGAGGTCGATTACAAAATGCGTTTTCCAGCTCTAAAAAAAGGCAGATAAAAAAGCAGAAATAAAATAATTATATCATATTTGCCCCCAAATTTCAGCAAGGCATATGAGTTTAGAAAAAATACTTGCCATAGGTGGTAAACCTGGATTATTCAGATTAGTTACACAAACCCGAGGGGGTTTCGTTGCAGAATCCCTCATGGATGGTAAGAAAATAACAGTAGGGATGCGCGGAAACGTGAGCGTACTGTCTGAAATTGCCGTGTATACGCTTGAAGAAGAACTCCCGCTGGCACAGGTTTTCCAGAAGATCAAGGAAAAGGAGAACGGACAAAAAACGGCTATTGGCCATAAAGCCAGTAAAATTGACCTCGAAGCCTATTTCTTTGACCTGTTACCCAACTACGATGAAGATCGCGTATATCCCAGCGATATCAAAAAGGTAATTCAATGGTATAACCTCCTGCATGAAAACGGCATCACGGAATTCATTTCGGAAGATAAGTCCGAAGCTGCCGACAGCTCTGAGGAAGAATAGCCTCTCTGCTTAATCCTTTTCAATCTCCTTATAGGTAAACTTACTCTGTTTCCAGTCGATTCGGGGTGACGGATAGTATTTAATGTCCATCCGGTCCATGTAGGGCGCCTGGTTGGCCAGGCGAACCTTGAATTTTTCCCAATCCCGGTGTTCCTCTTTGGTCCAGCTTAATTCAGCATAGCCTATCATCCTCGGAAATGCCAGGTATTCCAGTTCATCGATATTGCTGATCGTTTCGGACCAAAGCGGGGCTTCTACACCCAGGATACGGTCTCTTGGAATGCCGCTAAAAGTTTCCGGGGTCCAGACGTATGCGGTATCAACCGGGATATAGGCGGCCCAGTGAAGCCCAAACTTAGAGAGGGTGTCGTACTGCATATCCAGATAGGTTTTGGTGGCCGGGGAAAGGAGCACCTTCATCCCCTTCTTATAACCTTCTGTGGCATTCTCCTTACTGGACCAAAAATGCACCACCGAGCTGCTATCCACATCCGCAGTTGCGATTTCATCCCAACCAATCATTTTTTTTCCGTGTTTTTGAACGATTTTTTCCACACGCGATACAAAGTAGCGGTAATCATCCTTAGCGGTTACGTGGCTCTCGTCCCCACCTATATGAAAATAC
>NZ_CEYNTP010000104.1:0-8992 GCF_982873095.1 Lentiprolixibacter sp.
GAAGTGGCGATAGGTTTGCTCCACCACCCCTTTTCTCGCATCTATCAATATAATTGCTACCTCAGAGGTAGACGCCCCTGTTACCATGTTTCGAGTATATTCCACATGACCCGGGGTGTCCGCGATGATATAACTTCTGTTCTGGGTTGAAAAATAGATGTGCGCCACATCAATGGTAATCCCCTGTTCCCTTTCAGCGACAAGACCGTCTGTGGCCAGGGAGAAATCAAGGTAATCATATCCTTTTTTTCTGCTGCTGTACGCTATGGCCTCCAGCTTATCTTCCGTAAGGCTATGGGTATCGTACAACAACCTCCCAATCAGCGTACTCTTTCCATCATCTACGCTGCCAGCAGTCGCAATTTTTACAACATTCATCATGAATAGGTTTTTTTGAAGCGGCGTGCTTCCATTAAAAATTGATCTGAAGAATAAACCCTTTAAAAATATCCCTGTTGTTTTCGTTTTTCCATTGCTGCTTCCGATCGCTTATCGTCTATGCGGGCTCCCCTTTCAGAGATCCTGGAATCGCGGATTTCAGCCACTACTTTCTCGATGCTATCAGCACGGGATTCAACCGCAGCTGTACAGGACATATCCCCCACGGTCCTGAACCTTACCCAGCGCTCTTTCACGATTTCATCCTCGGACCGGAATACGATGTCATCAGCCGCAGTCCATATTAATCCATCCCTCATAAAAGTGTGCCGCTTATGTGCAAAATACAGGGAAGGAATCTCAATTTTTTCCTTTTCGATATAACTCCAAACATCCAGTTCGGTCCAATTGCTGATCGGGAACACCCTTACGTTTTGGCCGAGGTCTATATGACCATTAAGCATGTCAAAAACTTCTGGCCGCTGGTTTTTTTCATCCCACTGTCCAAAATCATCCCTCACGGAAAAGATCCTTTCCTTGGCACGGGCCTTTTCTTCATCCCGTCTGGCCCCACCAATGCAGGCATCAAACTTAAACTCCTCTATAGCATCTAACAGCGTTGTTGTCTGCAAGGTATTCCTACTTGCGTATTTACCTTGTTCTTCCGTTACCCTTCCCTGATCAATTGTATCCTGGACGTGTCTTACAATCAATTCCATACCGAGATCTTTTACCAATTGATCGCGAAAGTTGATCGTCTCATCGAAATTGTGGCCCGTGTCGATATGCAGCAACGGAAATGGAATTTTTGCGGGATAGAACGCTTTTTGCGCCAGTCGGACCAAGGTTATGGAATCCTTGCCTCCCGAAAAAAGCAGTACTGGATTCTCAAACTGCGCTGCCACCTCCCTGATAATATAAATAGCTTCGTGTTCCAGATCGTTATTCGGTACCGTGGCCAGGGGCATCGTTTTGGTCAAATTGCTAATTATTGTCTCCAAATCAGAACGTGTTAGATTTTTTATTTGAATGTTTAATTAGGTATGCAATCCGCATTCCCGGTGCTCCAGTACCTTAGTTGGATCGTAATAGTGATGTTCATTGGGAAGGTTTCTTTCCTCCAAATAGGCATCCAACTCCGGGTCACTCCAGTAATGAAAAGGGCTAACCTTAAGAATCCCGTCCTTGCTTATGCTGAAAATGTTGAGCTTATCCCGGTGCGCCGTTTGTCCTTTTCGAAGATTGGTAAACCAGACATCCGGCTGGTGGTCTTTCATCGCTCTCCTGAAAGGTTCCAGTTTAACCTGTTCTGTGAAAAGGGTGTGATTCGGATTGTCAATATTCGGAACACCCATACTTACGTCCCGGTATGCTTTTGTTTGTTTAGGGACATAAAGCCTAATGGAAAGACCCAAACGTGTAATAACATCCTCGGCATGCCTGTAGGTGTCTGGAGTATTATAACCCGTATCGCACCAAATAACCGGCACGCTGGGGTTTACCTCACTCACAGCATGTAGAATTGCCACTTCGTACGGCCTGAAATTGGTGGTTATGATGGCGCGGTTTGCTTTATCCAAAGCCCAGGAAACGATTTCCTCCGGTGAGGCTTCCCGAAACTTTGCATTGAGCTGGTCAACTGTTTTTTGTGAAATGTCCATAAAAATATCTTTTTTAGTTTCCTACACTATTTACCCCATCTTACCCGATTCCATATGCGTTCATGGATAAAATACAAGACCATTTTACTAAGTAATTCTACAAACCCGATTGAAAAAGCGAGGGAAAGGGTCCCGGTAATAATCCAGGAAATGACCACAGTATCGGTCGTACCCAATATGCGCCAACTGATAGATTTTACTATACTTCGTTCCGGCCTCTCCTCCAGGGTCCCGGAATCCAGTCGTTTTTTCTCTGCGTTCTTGCCAATCCAGAGGTAGTCCAGAAACATAAATAATATATATCCTATCGATTAACTAGAGTTTACAAATGTACTATTTAAAATTTCATATCCTAATCCGATGGGATGAGATTGTCCTATCTCCTTGAAGTTTTACAGACTTTTAGCAAATACTGTTGCAAAATTGAAGATATAGCAATGAATTGCTCAAAAACCCCTACTAGTTTCGGGAAATCAGGTCTTCCAGGGTAGTATTCCTGTAGACGCGAAGGGCACTATCGCGTACGTCTAGCATTAACTTGTTAACAACGCAAGTATTCTCGTCTTCACAATCCGCACATTTCTCGTAAAAATTCAAACTTACGCAGGGTATCATGGCAATCGGACCTTCTAATGCTCGCATCACAACTGTCATCTGAATTTCATCCGGCTGCTTTAAGAGGTAATACCCTCCTCCCTTTCCTTTCTTTGATCCCAGTATCCCTGCCTTTCTCAAAGTGAGCAGGATACTCTCCAGGAATTTCTGTGAGATATTTTCATGCTTTGCAATCTGTGCTATCTGCACAGGCTGCCGGTCCTGTATGGAAGCCAGATAGGCCAGGGCCTTTAGTCCATATTTTGTTTTTTTGGAAAGCATCCAATAAATATAGGCAAAATCAGTTGAGACAGCGGAGCCGGTCTTTCTCTGTATCTCGTCTTACTTCCTGCCACCAAATCCTTATTATCTTTACTGAGATTAAAGAATTTACTCCTGAAATTCAGGAACTTCAAACGCCTTTCACGTATTTTCGGATTGAAAATTGGTCCAAGCAGCTGTTCCATCTGCTCAAATTCCATGAGAAAGGCATCGTGGCCATGAACCGAGCGAATTTCGCCATAGGTCACATTGCTGTTAGCCCGTGCCAGTTGCCTGTAGGTATCACGGTTTTCATTAGCCGTAAAGAACAGGTCTGAATCTACACCGATGATGTGGATGTGGGTATCACTCTCCTGAAGTTGCGTAAAGGCCGTTTCCCCTTCTCGTGTGATGTCTATGGTTTTTAATAAGTGATTGGTCAGTTTGTAGGCCGAAAGCTGAAAACGCTCCTGCAGTTTCTTGCCGTGATGAATAAGCCAACTCTCCACATTAAATACCTGAAGTTCCTCATTGGTGCTCCTTTTGAAGCGTTGCTTGAAGGACTCCGGGGTGCGATAACACAACATGGCGTGCATCCTGGCGTCGTGCACAGGTTGCCTGGAGTTCAATAGGAATTGTTCCTGAATCTGACAATTGGCAATCAGCCAGTCGGTGGATTTCCAGTCGGTTGCCACGGGTATAAGGTGCTTTGTGAGAGCAGGGCGTAAAGCGGCCATTTCCCAGGCAAGGCCTCCACCAAGGGAGCCCCCAATAATGGCATACACCTCATGGATGCACAAATGCTCCAGGCCCTTGATAAAAAGTGCTGCAATATCCCTGGCGATAAAGCCTTTGTAATTTTCGATCAGGAAACCGTCGTATCCATTTCCAGGTATGTTGAAGGACAGTACAGTATATTTTTCTGTGTCGATGCATTTTCCGGCGCCTACCAGTTCGGACCACCAGCCCGTTTCTCCGGCTACATTAGAATTTCCGGTAAGGGCATGGTTAACCACTACTACAGGAGCCGTGTGCAACTCCTTGCCGAAGCACTGATAGGACAGCTTAATATCCTGTTGCCATCCACTGTAGGTGGTAAACCCGGGAATATCGATAAAATCAAGTACTGTAACTGTTTCCTCCATCCTTTTGATTTCTGGGGGAAAACCTTTCCGTTTGGTAAGGAAACCCCCATTTAAATGAGCTTATTTCAGTAGTTAAGCGGTACCGGAACATCCAGTGTGGCAAAGGCTGCTTCTAGATCGGCCTTCAGGTCTTCAAGGTCCTCCAGACCCACTGAAAGGCGGATCAGGTCCTTGGTAACTCCTGTAGCCTCCTGTTCAGCATCGCTTAATTGCTGATGCGTGGTACTTGCCGGGTGAATGATAAGGGATTTGGTGTCACCTATATTCGCCAAAAGGGAGAAAAGCTGGGTAGTATCTGCTATTTTTTTAGCCGATTCATAGCCCCCCTTCACGCCAAAGGTCACGATACCACTTTGTCCCTTCGGAAGATAGGTCGCTGACAGCCCGTGATATCTGCTGCTTTGCAGTCCCGGATAATTTACCCAGGCTACTTCTTCGCGGGTTTCCAGCCATTGAGCAAGTGAGAGCGCATTCTCACTGTGTTTCCTTATCCGCACTTCAAGGGTCTCAAGTCCCTGTATGATTTGAAAGGCGTTATATGGGCTGAGGCAGGCACCGTGGTCGCGAAGCCCCTCAATCCTCACTTTGGCAATAAAGGCTGCAGGGCCCAGGGCATCGTGATAGACCAAACCGTGGTATCCGGGTGAGGGCTCTGTAAACTCCGGGAATTTCCCGTTCGCCCAGTCGAACGTACCGGCATCGATGATAGCTCCCCCCAATGCAGTCCCGTTCCCGTTAATGTATTTGGTCAGGGAATGGATCACTATATTGGCCCCATGCGCTATAGGGTTGAGCAAGGCTGGTGATGCAACGGTGTTGTCTACGATAAATGGAACCCGGGCGGATTTCGCCTGTTCCGAGATTGCCCTGAGGTCCAGCACGTCCAGTTTTGGGTTGCCAAGGGATTCCACAAAAAACGCTCGCGTATTCTCCTTAACAGCCCTTCCGAAATTTTCAGGATCGGCC
This sequence comes from Lentiprolixibacter sp., assembly GCF_982873095.1. Taxonomy (NCBI): domain Bacteria; kingdom Pseudomonadati; phylum Bacteroidota; class Flavobacteriia; order Flavobacteriales; family Flavobacteriaceae; genus Lentiprolixibacter; species Lentiprolixibacter sp. The sequence continues at coordinate 5,006 of NZ_CEYNTP010000104.1, forward strand.
GGGTCCACAAAGGTGGTGGTAATACCCAAACGGGGCAGGGTTACGCTCAACAAGTTAAACGTGCCTCCATAGAGGCTGTTAGAAGCCACGATATGGTCTCCGCTTTTAAGCAAAACCAACAGGGCGGTGTTGATAGCTGCAGTCCCCGAAGAAGTTACCACCGAGGCAATACCTCCTTCCAAAGCGGCCAGGCGTTGTTCCAGGATATCGTTGGTGGGATTGTTTATCCGGGTATAAATATTCCCGAATTCCGCAAGGGAGAAAAGATTAGCTGCATGGTCAGAATCCTTGAAGACATAGGCGGTACTCTGATAAATGGGCACTGCTCGTGTTCCGCCGTTGGCTGCCGGATCGTGCCCGGCATGCAGGGCATTGGTACTAAATTTTTGTTCACTCATGATTTTTGTTTTTAATTAATAATTAGATTAAATAAAAAGCCAAACCCCCATGTCCCATATCGCGGGATATCGGGTAAAATCAAAAAGTTATAAGAAAGAAGATGTACAGCCTGAGCTGCGGATTGTTATCTGCCCCAAAACTGGGATAGAATTTAGCACCTTCTCTGCATTGGGAGCAAAGGGTTGCTAAGGCTTCATTGGGTCTATTCCCTCCACCTTTCTTGATAACTATTCAATACGTGTTTGAACTTTGAATGCCAAATATAACCACAGATATTTGGAATTTCCTAATCCTATCTGATAAAATTACAAATCAAAGGCCTTTTTTATGGCGTCAACCCTATCCAGTTTTTCCCAGGTAAAGAGTTCCACTTCCTTTTCAATTCTGCCGCTGTAAGGTGATTCAAATACCTTTTTCACCTTTATCGGGGTCTTTCCCATGTGCCCGTAGGCAGCGGTTTCCAGGTAGATCGGGTTACGGAGTTTAAGGCGTTCTTCTATGGAGTAGGGCCGCATATCAAATAGCGCTGCCACCTTTTTAGCGATTTCCCCATCAGATATCTCCACATGGGCCGTCCCGTATGTGTCCACAAATATTGAGGTAGGTTCTGCTACCCCAATCGCGTAACTCACCTGTACCAGTATCTCATCTGCGACACCTGCTGCAACCAGATTCTTGGCCGCATGTCTTGCGGCATAAGCAGCGCTTCGGTCCACTTTACTGGGGTCTTTACCGCTAAACGCACCACCCCCGTGGGCCCCTTTTCCCCCGTAGGTGTCCACTACGATCTTACGACCGGTAAGCCCGGTATCCCCATGTGGGCCTCCAATGACAAATTTTCCAGTAGGATTAACATGGTAGGTAATCGCATCGTCAAACAGCTCCTGGATATTCTTCGGTAATTTGGCCTTCACACGAGGGATCAGAATACCAATCACATCTTCTTTGATTTTCGCCAGCATACGATCATCATCCTCATCAAAAGGGTCGTGCTGGGTAGAAACTACAATCGTATCGATTCGCTCAGGAACATGTTCATCAGAATAGGAAATCGTCACTTGTGCCTTGGCATCAGGGCGCAAGTAGGGCATGTCCTTTTCTTCACGCCGGATCACGGCCAGCTCTTCCAGTATTTTGTGGGAAATATCAATGGCAAGGGGCATATAATTCTCCGTTTCCCGGGTGGCATAACCAAACATCATCCCCTGATCCCCGGCCCCCTGGTCTTCCTTGCGTTTCCGGACCACCCCCTGGTGGATTTCTGCAGATTGCTCATGAATGAGGGAGATCACCCCGCAGGAATCCCCGCTGAATTGATATTCCCCTTTGGTGTAGCCAATATTGTTGATGGTATTACGTGCAATGTGCTGCAAGTCCACATAGGTTTTGCTCTTCACCTCCCCGGCCAGGATCACCTGCCCCGTGGTAACCAGGGTTTCACAAGCTACTTTGCTATTCGGGTCAAAAGCTAGGAAATTATCAAGCAGGGCATCACTGATCTGGTCAGCGATTTTATCCGGATGGCCTTCACTAACCGATTCCGAAGTAAATAAATACGACATTTTGTAACCTTATTGGGTGAAGAAGAGATGGAGTCCGATTGCGGTGTGAAGTCAATAAATTCCCTTTGTCAGGGAAACTACTGCTTTAGCATTTTTCATATCCACATTTTTGCGGAATAGAGGTTGCAATCAGTCAAATCTCTCCTCTTAAATTCAGATCGCAAAAGTACGTAATTGCACAGGAAATAAAAATTTTGATCCGCCCAAATTTCAATCCGTATTTCAACAACTATTTTTTCTCGTACCCGAGATACTTTGTATATTGTATCCCTTTGAAATTACGAATGTAATCCTAAAACCATTCATCTAAAATGCACATAGCTGTTGCCGGAAATATTGGTGCCGGAAAGACTACGCTTACCAAACTCCTGGCCAAACATTACAGGTGGGATGCCCATTTTGAGGATGTCGTTGACAATCCCTACCTGGATGATTTTTACAACAAAATGGAACGCTGGAGCTTCAACCTCCAGATTTATTTCCTGAACAGTCGGTACCGACAAATCCTGAAAATCAGGGAAAGTGGTAAAAATGTAATCCAGGACCGGACCATATATGAGGATGCCCATATATTTGCGCCCAACCTACATGCTATGGGATTGATGACCAACCGGGATTTCAGCAATTATACCAGTCTTTTCGAACTTATGGAATCCCTGGTACTACCCCCCGACCTGCTGATTTACCTCAGGAGTTCCATTCCTAATCTGGTGAACCAGATCCACAAGCGGGGGCGGGATTATGAAAATACGATCTCCATTGACTACCTCAGCCGGCTTAACGAACGCTATGAGGCCTGGATACATAGTTATGAGAAGGGGAAAATGCTGATCATCGATGTTGACGAAATTGATTTCGTGGACAATCCGGAACACCTGGGGGAGGTGATCAACAAGATAGATGCAGAAATCCACGGATTGTTCTGATATCCTACAAGAAATAAAAAAAGCCCTGATAATCAGGGCTTTTTTATTTTTATATTCCTAGCTATTTTTGCTCTTCTTCAACTTCAACCTCTTTGACCACCTTCTCGATCTTTACCTGAAGGGTATCGTCCGCTTCATCTAAGGCCGCGATTTTAGCTTTTACCTCTTCCTTGGTCCCTTCAAAGACCTGCTGATCTTCTTTAACGGTTCCGTCTTCATTGATAGTGGTAGTAACCACAGCCTTGAAAAGACCGTCTCCCAGGTCTTCCATTTCCACAGTGACTTCCTTCTTGATCTCTTTCTGGACCATTTCTGTAGCCATTTCACTTTCATTGTATGCGGTAACTGCATCGGCAGATATGGCAATACTCGGCGCAATAACCAGGGCAACAACAGACATCAGCTTGAGGAGAATGTTCAGAGAAGGGCCAGAAGTATCTTTAAACGGATCCCCAACGGTATCCCCTACTACAGCAGATTTATGGGCATCTGTCCCTTTTCTGCCTTCTGCTTCGATCATCTTTTTGGCATTGTCCCAGGCACCTCCAGCATTGGATTGGAAGATCGCCATTAATACTCCGGCTGTGGTAACTCCTGCCAGCAAGCCTCCTAGCATTTCAGCGCCCCCGATAAAGCCTATTGCCACTGGTACGGCAATAGCCAGTATCCCGGGCAGAACCATCTCCCGGATAGAGGCTTTGGTAGATATTGCGACACATTTTTCATATTCGGCAACTCCGTCAGCTGCATCAAAAATCTTACGGTCTTCAGCAGAAGCTTTGGACATATCCGAATCGTACTTTCTCATTACCTCAAGGGCGGCATTCAGTTGTGGGATATCGCGGAACTGCCTCCTTACTTCCTCGATCATGGACATGGCTGCGCGACCCACAGCACCCATGGATAGTGAAGAAAATACAAAGGGCAGCATGCCTCCTATAAGTAATCCGGCCATGATATCGGGCCTGGATACATCAATAGCAGTAACATTAGCGGTTTTCATAAAGGCGGCAAAAAGTGCCAGGGCGGTAAGCGCAGCAGAAGCGATCGCAAAACCTTTCCCAATAGCTGCGGTAGTATTCCCAACAGCATCTAATTTA
>NZ_CEYNTP010000105.1:0-8904 GCF_982873095.1 Lentiprolixibacter sp.
GAATACCCCTACGGTATGGCTGGTTGGCGGGGTAGACAAGGGCAATGATTACAAGCCCCTGCTGCCGCTCGTTCGCGAGAAGGTCAAGGCGATCGTTTGTATTGGGCTCGACAATTCCAAGATCAAGGAAACCTTTGGGAACGTGGTCGATCTGCTGGTAGAGACCTATGCCATGTCTGAAGCCGTTAAGGTAGCTTATAAGATTGCAGAACGTGGGGACACCGTATTGCTGTCACCGGCCTGTGCAAGTTTTGACCTTTTCAAAAATTACGAGGACCGTGGTAACCAGTTCAAGGAGGCCATCAAAAATTTATAGTATTGAAGAAATTTGCCGGAAATATAGGAGGAGATAAAGCCATCTGGGGCCTGGTTGCCCTGTTGGCCCTGTTTTCCTTTTTACCGGTATACAGTGCCAGCAGCAACCTGGTATATGTAGTGGGGAATGGGACAACCATAGGGCACCTTGTAAAACACGGGCTGCTGTTGTTCCTCGGATTTGGTATTATCTACGGAGTACATAAGATCCCTACACATTTTTTCAAGGGACTTTCTATTATAGCCATGCCTCTGGTGCTCGTCCTGCTGGTTTTTACCCTGGCTCAGGGCACCACCATTGATGGGGCCAATGCCAGCCGGTGGATCCGGATCCCTTTTGTGGGGATTACCTTCCAGACCTCCAACCTGGCAGCTGTAGTCCTCATGATCTATATCGCCCGGTATCTCGGGAAGATCCGCGAGAAAAAGATCTCCTTTAAGGAAAGCATCCTGCCCCTTTGGACACCGGTATTCTTAATTATTATGCTCATCCTCCCGGCGAATTTCTCCACAGCCGCCATCCTGTTTTTTATGGTCTTGGTGCTCTGTTTTCTGGGGGGATACCCCATGAAATATCTCGCTGGGATTGTAGGTGCAGGTATTCTTACCCTCACCCTTTTTGTGCTTACAGCCAAGGCTGTTCCGGATTTGTTCCCTAACAGGGTAGATACCTGGATAAGCAGGGTTGAAAGTTTCTGGGATCCGGCAGATACGGAGGGGGATTATCAGATTGAAAAAGCCAAGATCGCCATTGCCAATGGGGGAATAGTGGGGAATGGAGCGGGAAAAAGCGTAATGAAGAATTTTTTACCCCAAAGCTCCTCAGATTTCATTTATGCGATCATCATTGAGGAATATGGGCTGCTAGGCGGACTAACCCTGATGTTTATCTACCTGCTGTTGCTGTTCAGGATCATTGTCGTGGCGAATGCCAATGAGACCGTATTTGGCAAGTTGCTGGTAGTTGGGGTGGGATTGCCCATCGTATTTCAGGCCCTGATTAATATGGCTGTGGCAGTGGAATTGTTTCCGGTTACGGGGCAGACCTTACCGCTGATCAGCAGCGGGGGTACTTCCATCTGGATGACCTGTCTCGCCATTGGGGTGGTATTAAGTGCAAGCAATAAGGCGAACCGGCGGTTCGAGATGGATAAGACAGTAGTTGACGAGAACAACCCTTTAGAGATTTTGAGTGGGCAACTATAGGTTTATTCTCTCGGGGGGCGGCACAGGCGGACATATTTACCCGGCCATAGCCATTGCAAACGCACTTAAAGCGCGGTATCAGGATGCGGAATTCCTGTTTGTAGGGGCAAGGGACCGGATGGAAATGGAAAAAGTACCCCAGGCGGGATATAAAATAGAAGGACTCTGGATTAGTGGATTGCAACGGAAATTAACATTAAAAAATCTGCTATTCCCATTTAAGCTCATGAGCAGTTTGTTGAAGTCAGGAAAAATAGTAAGACGGTTTAAACCCGATTTGGTGGTCGGGACAGGTGGTTTTGCCAGTGGCCCACTGCTTCAGGTGGCGGCAAAACGCGGCATCCCGTGTGTTATACAGGAACAGAATTCCTACGCCGGCCTTACCAACAAGCTTTTGGCAAAAAAGGTAGCCCGCATCTGTGTAGCCTATGACCATATGGAGCGCTACTTCCCCGAGGAGAAGATCGTTAAGACCGGAAATCCAGTACGGGAAAATATTTTGGCCGCTGAGGTCTCCAAAAGTGAGGCCCGGGAGTTTTTTAGCCTGGAACCGGGCAGAAAAACCCTCTTGGTTATAGGCGGTAGTTTGGGTGCCAGGCGGATCAACGAGCTGATCGAAGCACAGCTCGGATTGTTCAAAGAGCTGGGGATACAACTAATATGGCAATGTGGAAAAGGATATTACGAGCAATACAAAAAGCACGATCAGCAGGGGGTCCGGGTGTTTGACTTTTTGAATCGGATGGACCTTGCCTACACCTCGGCGGATGTGATCATCTCTCGAGCTGGGGCGAGTTCTGTATCGGAGTTATGTATTGCAGGGAAACCGGTGATTTTCATTCCATCACCCAATGTGGCTGAGGACCATCAGACCAAGAACGCCATGGCCCTGGTGGAAAAATCCGCCGCCCTGATGATCAAAGAACAGGACCTGGAACAGGATTTCCCCCCTGTGTTTCGTCGCCTCATGGGTGCAGACGAAGAGCAAGAAAAACTTGCGAAAGCAATTAAGGAACTGGCCCTTCCCAGGGCAACTGAACATATAGTAGAAGTAATAGCATCCCTGTTGGAACGCTAATATGGAGTTAAAGGAGGTACATAGCGTTTATTTCATTGGTATCGGAGGCATCGGTATGTCTGCACTTGCCCGGTATTTTCAGCAGACGGGGAAGGCCGTGGCGGGCTATGACAAGACGGAAACGCCTTTGACAAAAGCGCTGGAAGCTGCAGGCATTCAGGTAGGGTATAAAGACCGCCTGGAGGATATCCCTGACGTTTTCCGTAACCTGGCAAATACCCTTGTGGTGTATACCCCTGCCGTTCCGGACACCCACCAACAACTGAACTTTTTCAGGAATCATGGCTTTTTTATTGAGAAACGCGCAGCGGTCCTGGGAATGATCACACGGGACACGTATTGCTTCGCAGTGGCAGGCACCCATGGAAAAACGACCACTTCCTGCATTCTGGCCCATTTACTCAACGAGGCTGGTACACCGCTTACCGCATTTCTCGGAGGTATCTCGGAGGATTTCAACAGTAACTTCCTGATGCGTGGAGCGGATTTTACGGTAGTGGAGGCCGATGAGTTTGACCGGTCCTTCCTGCACCTTTCTCCTGACGTGGCCTGTATTACTTCAATGGATGCAGACCATCTCGATATTTACGGAGATCACGAAAGTCTCAAGCAGTCGTTCCTTGAGTTTTCCCGGAAACTAAAACCGGGAGGTACTCTCTTCGTGCGGAACGGCCTGCCCATTCCGGGCTTCACCTACGGCATAGAGGACGATTCGGACTACTGTGCCAGAAACCTGCAAATAGATCAGGGAAGTTATGTCTTTGATCTGCATACCCCGGAGACCACCTTCCCGGGAATCCGTTTTAACAAACCCGGCAGGCATAACCTGCTCAATGGTGTCGCTGCAATGGCCATGGCCCTGAGGTCGGGGTCAGAACCCGGTAACCTGGTCCGTGCCATGGATTCATTCAAAGGGGTACAAAGGCGATTCTCCTATGCCCTTAGGCAACCGGACTTTGTCTTTATCGATGATTATGCCCATCACCCGACTGAAATCGATGCCGTTTATGAGGCCGTGAGGGAAATGCACCCGCATAAAAAAACACTGGTGGTGTTTCAACCGCATTTGTATTCCAGGACGAGGGATTTTGGAGAAGAATTTGCAAAAAGCCTAGAAAAATTCGACCGGATATTTCTCCTCGATATTTATCCGGCCAGAGAAGAACCCATTGAAGGTATCACCACCGAATGGTTACTGAATAAAATCAAAAACCCTAACAAAAAAAGGGTGGAAAAAAGTGAGATCAGCAAGGAAATCATCAAGGATTTGCCGGAGGTCCTGATTACCCTGGGAGCTGGAGATATTGGACTCGAAGTGAATAGCATAAAAAACGAACTGGCACATGCGCATTAATTGGAATTATTTAAAATTGTTAGGATTAACCATCTGTTTAACAGGTCTTTATGCCTTTTCTGATTATCGTAGCAATCAACGTGAGGTGAACGGGATCGACATAGAATTTGTAGGTGAAAACAGCTTGTACGTCAATCAGGACGTCGTTAATAAATTGTTAATACAAAATTATGGGTCCCTAAAAAACGTCCCTAAAGAAGACATAGATTTGAATACTATAGAAAAGGTCATCGAGACCAATGATATGGTGAAAAATGCCCAGGTCTATCTTACTATTAATGGAAAACTTAACTCGAAAATTGTACAAAGGCAGCCTATCGGACGCATAGAAGGACCGGCTTCCTTCTACCTGGATGAAGAGGGTAAAAAAATGCCCCTTTCCAGGATGCATTCTGCCCGCGTTCCAATCATTACGGGGAAAATTACGGGGAAAAGCCTTGAGGATGTGTATGTGATATTGCAATTCATCAATGATGACCAATTTTTGAGGAAGAATATCATAGGCATCCACATTGAAGAAGAAGATAGCTATCAACTCAGGTTCCGGGTAGAAAACTTTGTGGTTAACCTGGGGGATGTTACCGATCTGGAGGAGAAGTTCAGCAACTTCAAAGCTTTCTATGCAAAGGCAATGAAAGACCAGACGTTGGATGATTACAAAATTGTAAGCTTAGAATTTGACAACCAAGTGGTATGCACCAAAATTTAGAAAAAATGGAACAGGTAAATTTTTCGGTGGGGTTGGATATTGGGACAACCAAGATCGTGGCCATAATCGGTAAGGAGAACGAATACGGCAAAATTGAGGTGCTGGGTATCGGCAGGTCCAAAAGCCTTGGTGTACACCGGGGAGTGGTGAATAATATCACCCAGACCATCCGATCCATTCAACAGGCCATAGAAATGGCAGAAGCCGATGCCGGCGTTAAAATTGGTTCAGTGGTCGTAGGGATTGCGGGACAGCATATCCGCAGCCTGCAGCACAGTGACTATATCACGCGGCCCAATTCAGAAGAAGTGATCAACGAGGAAGACCTTGAAAAGCTGTGTAACCAGGTATATAAACTGGTGATGCTCCCGGGGGAAGAGATCATTCACGTTCTGCCCCAGGAATACAAGGTAGACGGGCAATGCGAGATCAAGGAGCCCATCGGGATGTATGGCGGGCGCCTGGAGGCCAACTTCCACGTAGTAGTAGGGCAGGTCTCCTCCATAAAGAACATTGGCCGGTGCATCAAAAGTGCCGGACTGGACCTGGGTAACATCACCCTGGAACCCCTTGCCTCTTCAGAAGCGGTATTGAGCCAGGAAGAAAAGGAAGCAGGAGTTGCCCTGATCGATATAGGAGGGGGAACCACAGACCTGGCCATTTTCAAAGATGGGATCATCCGGCATACCGCGGTTATTCCCTTTGGTGGGAACGTCATCACCGAGGACATCAAGGAGGGATGTTCCATTATAGAAAAACAGGCCGAGCTCCTGAAGATCAAGTTTGGATCTGCCTGGCCCGGCGAAAACAAGGACAATGAGATCGTTTCCATCCCGGGATTGCGGGGCAGGGAACCAAAAGAGATTACGCTGAAGAACCTGTCCAAGATCATCCATGCCCGTGTTGTGGAAATCGTGGAGCAGGTCTACCTGGAGATCAAAAACTACGGGCACGAAGACCAGAAGAAAAAGCTGATTGCTGGTATTGTACTTACCGGTGGCGGCAGCCAGTTGAAGCATTTGAAGCAATTGGTGGAGTATATCACCGGGATGGACACCCGTATAGGATACCCCAACGAGCACCTGGCCGGGGATTCTGATGAGGAGATCGCCAGCCCCCTTTATGCCACTGCCGTTGGTCTACTAATGAATGCCATTGAAAATAGGGGCCGTATCCGTAGGGCAGAAACCGGGGAAATGGGCATGGAAGAGGAGATGGTGCTGGAAACCCATGCAGAAGGAAATATGGAGCAGGCCGCCCAACCGCGAAAATCGGTTTTCGAAAAGTGGTCAGAGAAACTGAAGGACTTTTTAGATAACGCAGAATAAACCTACATACAAGCAGATAATAACCAGTAAGAAAAACAAGATGAGCAAGAACACCGAATTTGATAGTATTTCCTTTGATCTTCCCAAAAATCAAAGCAACGTCATAAAGGTCATCGGCGTTGGGGGCGGAGGCAGCAATGCCATAAACCACATGTTCCAGGCAGGCATCAACGGGGTCGATTTTGTGATATGCAACACCGACGCACAGGCCCTGCAAAACAGTGCAGTGCCTACCAAAATACAGTTGGGCGTGTCCCTTACAGAAGGACTTGGGGCAGGGGCCAACCCGGAAGTAGGAGAACAAGCCGCCCTGGAGAGCATGGAAGAGATCAAACAGATGCTGAGCCGGAACACCAAAATGGCCTTCATTACCGCTGGTATGGGTGGAGGAACTGGTACGGGTGCCGCACCTATCATTGCAAAACAGGCCAAGGAGATGGATATCCTTACTGTTGGGATCGTAACTATGCCCTTTCAGTTTGAGGGTAAAAACCGATGCAAACAGGCTCAGCTGGGAATTGAAAGGCTGAGGGAAAATGTGGATTCCCTCATCGTGATCAATAACAATAAACTGAGGGAGGTGTATGGTAACCTGGGCTTTAAGGCCGGATTTTCAAAGGCAGATGAGGTGTTGGCTACAGCAGCCAGGGGTATTGCCGAGGTAATTACCCATCACTATACCCAGAACATCGACCTGCGCGATGCCAAGACCGTATTGGCCAATAGTGGTACCGCCATTATGGGATCTGCTACGGCAACGGGTTCTGCACGTGCTCAGGAAGCCATCATGAAAGCACTGGATTCCCCCTTGTTAAACGATAATAAGATCACCGGGGCCAAGAATGTACTCTTGCTCATCGTATCAGGCGCCCAGGAGATCACCATCGACGAAATAGGGGAGATCAATGACCATATCCAGATCGAAGCAGGCCATGGGGCCAACATCATAATGGGTGTTGGGGAAGACGAAAACCTCGGTGACGCCATTGCTGTTACGGTTATCGCCACCGGATTTAATATGGACCAGCAGAACGATATCGTCAATACCGAAACCAAGAAGATCATACATACCCTGGAGGACGACCAGAAAGCCGAACAAAACTGGGAACAGGAAGCTCCCACCGTCCGCCATACACTGGACATGGAAGAGGAGGTTTTTGAGCCGGTAATACGTCATGAATTGCCCAGCGAGGAGGAATTTATGGAACTCATCCCCACTACGCAGTACATCAGGAATTTCAATGTTTTCTATGAAGAGGTGGTCGCCGAAGAGGTGAAGGAGGAGGATTTCCTTATCATAGACGCAGAGCAGCAGCTTCGGAATATTGAAGTGATCGATGCCGAGGTAGTATCACCGAAACCTGTAGACAAGGACCAGATGGCCTTTAGTTTTGACTTACCGCTGAATGAGAAATCTTCAGATGAGGAACAGGCCGATAACGTTATCACGTTTAGCCTTGACGATGAGGTACGCGATATGGATATCAATGAACACATCGAAGTGATCCCTGTTTTGGATTATAACAAACAGGGGGAAACACGATACAGCCTTGAGGATTACATGGAACTGGAAAATAAACTCACCGGTGCAAAATCCAAGGCGGAGGAGTTTGAGCCGAAGATCGTTGAAGACGAACTGGTATTTGAGAAAAAAACCATCCAACCTGAGGAAGGGGGCAATGAAGAGAAGCCCTCCGAAATAGATCCGGTAAACAGCTCCATTGAGGACCTGCTCCGGGAACGGGCGGATGAGCGCAGGCGAAAGCTGAAAGACTTTAATTACAAGTTTCAGAACAACCTGAGCAATATAGACGAGATAGAAAAGGAACCAGCCTACAAGCGCCAGGGGGTAAACCTGGATGAAAACCCCAAGGACGGCAAGGTTTCCAGGACAACATTGGGTGAGGACAGCAACGACGAGATACAGTTGCGGTCCAACAACTCCTTTTTGCACGATAATGTGGATTAGTCTTTTTTTGTTAAACCATGATAAGCCCGGAAGCCTAACGGTTTTCGGGTTTATTTTTTATCTTCGTTAGCCTAATAAACGCGGATATTATGGGACTACAAAAACAGGTGATGGAGGAGATGAAAGCAGCCATGAAGGCCAAGGATACAGTGGCTCTGGAATCGCTCAGGGCGATTAAATCTGCCCTGCTACTTGCGCAGACCGATAAGGGGGCAGGAGGGAAGTTATCTGAAGCCGACGAGGTAAAGTTGGTACAAAAGCTGGTCAAGCAGCGGAAAGACAGTGCTGCCATTTATCAGGAGCAGGGACGGGACGACCTGGCCGCACCAGAGCTGGCCCAGGCCGAAATTATAGCGAAGTTCTTACCGGAACAGCTTACCGAGGAAGAAATAGAAAAGGTAGTGGTCCAGACCATCGATGCCCTGGGGGCCAGCGGGATGCAGGATATGGGCAAGGTAATGGGTGTGGTCACTAAAGAACTGGCCGGACAGGCCGACGGCAAAACCATCTCTACTATTGTCCGCAGTAAACTTTCCTAGACGTGGTGAGCACGGATCCTAAACGTAACAGGCTTGAAGAGGAAATAAGTAAGACTGTACAGAAGGTCAGGCGTTACGAGGAAATGACCCGGCCCATTGCCCCGGACAATGCCATAGGCAGGGTGTCGCGTATGGATGCCATCAACAATAAGAGTGTGATGGAGGCCGCCCTGAGAAAAGCGCAACAACGATTAGCGGGATTACAAAAGCATTTGGACCTGCTGGGAACCCCGGAATTTGGCAAATGCCCGAAATGTGGAGAAAATATCCCATTTGAACGTATTTTATTGGCTCCGGAAAGCAGTTTTTGCGTAAATTGCGCCCGCATTTAGGCCGCGTAGTTCAACTGGATAGAATATCAGATTTCGGCTCTGAGGGTTGGGGGTTCGAATCCTCCCGCGGTCAC
>NZ_CEYNTP010000106.1:0-8892 GCF_982873095.1 Lentiprolixibacter sp.
CCGCTTTGAAGGATCACGTTCCGGTGATCGTGTTTGCCAAAGGGTGTTGGTATGCCCTGGAGGATATGGCCGATTCCGGCGCTGCTGCGCTGGGGATCGACTGGACCTGTGCCCCGCAGAAGGCTCGCGAATTATCTGGTGGCAATATCACCCTTCAGGGAAATTTTGACCCGGCCCGCCTGCTTTCCCCCCCTGAAGAGATCAAAAAACAGGTTAGCGAAATGATACGGGCATTTGGAAAAGACCGGTACATCGCCAACCTGGGACATGGGATTTTACCCAATATCCCCCTGGACCACGCCAAAGCGTTTATCGATGCGGTTAAAACCTACTCGGAATAAATGAACCTGTGGAAGCAGCTGAAATCCCTGGATCTGGCGGCTTTAATGGCACTTGCAGGCCTGTGTTTGAAACATCCCTTATGGGTAGTTCCCACCCTGAGGGCCACACGGGAATGTGTGGCTGTTTGTGATAAGCAATTAGGAAAGCGCCATCACAGGAATACACCCGCCAACGCCTTCCGCCATGCCCTTTGGAATTATTATATCGCCAGGGCGTGTTATACTAAAAAGGTGAGTGTGGAGAAGGTACTGGAATGGACCCGGAAGATCACGGACTGGCATGAGGATTTTTCAAAGAACAGTTCGGTTGCCCGACAAATGGATTTGCACAACAACCGGGTTGGCAGGCTGCTTTTTGAGCAGGACCCTGACATTGCGCCATCAGCACTTGTGGATCTTTTAAAATCTAAAATGGCAGACTCAAAAAAGGTAATGGTAACAGAAGATATGGAACGCCTCGCCCCAACCCGTTTTGTTCACCTTATAGACCCGATAACACAATGAAAGAACAGTTTAATTCCTACATCCAAGAATTACAGGACCGTATAACAAGCCAACTGGAAGTGATAGACGGCAAAGCCGTTTTCCATGAAGACCTGTGGGATCGCCCGGAAGGGGGTGGAGGTCGCACCAGGGTCATACAGGATGGAAATGTTTTTGAAAAAGGAGGAGTAAATATCTCTGCGGTGCACGGGCCCCTTCCAAAGAGCATGCAGACCTATTTTGGTGTGGGGGAAGTTGATTTTTACGCCTGTGGCCTCAGCCTGGTGATACATCCTAAAAGCCCGATGGTGCCAACGGTGCATGCCAATTGGCGTTACTTTGAAATGTACGATAAGGAAGGGCAGATCGCAGACCAGTGGTTTGGAGGCGGACAGGACCTTACGCCCTATTATCTCTTTGAGGAAGATGCCAAACATTTTCACAAGGTGTGCAAAGACGTTTGCGACCGTCATGATCCTGAATTTTATTCGAAATACAAGGAGCGCTGTGATTCCTATTTCTGGAATTCCCACAGGGATGAGGCCAGGGGGGTTGGCGGCCTGTTCTTTGACTACCTGCGCAAAACGGAAGATAGGGACATACAGGTCTGGTATGACTTTGTTACCGATGTGGGGAACAGCTTCCTGCACGCCTATGTGCCCATAGCAGAGAAACGCAAAGATCTTGATTACACCCCTGAGCAAAGGGAATGGCAGGAAATCAGGAGAGGGCGCTATGTGGAATTCAATTTGGTGCACGATAAGGGTACCTTGTTCGGCTTGCGTACCAATGGCAGGATCGAAAGTATCCTCATGAGCCTGCCCCCTCAGGTGCAGTGGCGTTATGATCACCATCCGGAACCCGGCAGTGATGAAGAACGGCTCCTAAAAGTCCTCAAAAATCCGGTGGAATGGGTATAAACTAGTAGCTTTGTAGAAAGCCTTGTGATGCGCACTCAGAAAATGTTCCAGGTAGATGCTTTCGCCGACCATATTTTTGGTGGCAACCCCGCTGCGGTCTGTGTTCTGGACGAATGGCTGCCGAATGATACCATGCAGGCCATTGCCATGGAAAACAACCTGGCCGAAACTGCCTTTACAGTTATGGAATCCGAGGGGTATCACATTCGCTGGTTCACCCCTGAGGTTGAAGTAGCGCTTTGCGGACATGCCACCATGGCAACAGCCTATGTGATTTTTAATTATTATGGCTTTCCAGGAACAGTTATTACTTTTTCCTCGGAACAAAGCGGTCTGCTTTCCGTCGAGAAAGGGGAAAATGATCAGTTAACACTGGATTTTCCTGCGGATACTCTGAATGAAATAGCCCACATTGAGAAGCTCAATGAGGCATTGGGAATTATTCCCGAAAAGACGTTAAAGGGTAAGACGGATTATTTGCTGATATATGCCGAGGAGGGGCAAATTCGCGACATAGAACCAAACTTTTCACTTTTGAATCAGGTGGATGCCAGGGGCGTAATTGTTTCTGCACCAGGGATTGAGGTTGACTTTGTATCCCGCTTTTTCGCACCCCAATCCGGAGTCAGTGAGGATCCAGTGACTGGATCCGCACATACGACTCTTACCCCGTACTGGTCAGAAGTACTGAAAAAAAACAACCTAAGTGCCCGTCAACTTTCCAAAAGAGGAGGTAATCTTAATTGCGAACTTCGGGGTTCAAGAGTGAGAATATCCGGGCGGGTTGTGCCCTACCTTGAGGGGAAAATACATTTTTGAAAAAACATTAATTAGCATAGCATGTATCCATTAAGAAGAAACCGCAGGTTACGAACCAATGCCTCCATCCGCCACCTTGTGCGGGAAACCATCCTCACCCCCAGCGACTTTCTGGTTCCGCTCTTCGTAGTTGAAGGGCACGATGTCCGGGAGGAAATCCCCTCCATGCCCAACTACTACCGCCTGAGCCTGGACAACCTCAAAAAGGAAGTCAAGGAATTGTGGAGCCTGGGTTTATGTGCTGTCCTCCTCTTTGTTAAAATACCAGATGAACTCAAGGACAACCAGGGCAAAGAGGCCCTGAATGAGCACGGGCTCATGCAGCGTGCCATAAAAACGGTAAAAGATGCCTGTCCGGATATGCTGGTCATGACCGACGTTGCCCTGGACCCTTATTCTACTTACGGACATGACGGGATCGTAGCCAATGGGGTAATCCTGAACGATGAAACCACGGAACTACTCGCGGAGATGAGCATTTCCCATGCCCAGGCAGGGGCGGATTTTGTGGCGCCCAGTGATATGATGGACGGACGCATCCAGATCATCCGGGAAGCCCTGGAAGATGAAGAACTTACGGATACCGGGATCATGAGCTATTGCGCGAAGTACGCCAGTGGCTTCTACGGGCCGTTTCGCGAGGCGCTGGATTCCGCCCCGGTAGATGAACCGGGCGTCCCCAAAGACAAACAGACCTACCAGATGGATTCGGCCAACCGGCTGGAAGCCATTCGGGAGGCGGAAATGGACGTGGAAGAAGGGGCCGATATCGTAATGGTGAAACCAGGCCTGTCTTACCTGGATATTGTCAGGGACATCCGCGAGGCAGTCGACATACCAGTTGCCGTTTATCAGGTATCCGGAGAATATGCCATGCTTAAAGCCGCTGCCGATAAAGGCTGGCTCGACCATGATTCGGTTATGATGGAACAACTGATCTCCATGAAACGTGCCGGGGCCAGTGTCATTGCCAGCTATTTTGCCAAGGAAGCCGTTAAGCTCATGCACTAATACGGCCAGCTAGCGTATAATATCCCCTCCTGCAAACTGTTATAGAACAAGGGATTAATGCGATTTCTATATTATATACTTTTTGGTTTTTTATTTGGTAACGCCTATGCCCAGGGAGATTACCAGCCCTTTATCCCATCAGGCATCAAGCAGAAGCTCCTCCTTGCCAAGCCCGGGAATTCTACCTATAACATCCCGGCCATTGAAAGTGCAGTAGATTCAATTATAACAAATGGTATAAAAAAAGAAGCCTTTCCAGGTGCACAGGTATTAGTGGCAAAACAGGGAGAGGTGATCTTCCACAAGGCCTATGGATATCACACTTATGACAGTATTAAAGCGGTTGGTCTGCACGACCGTTATGATCTGGCATCTGTAACGAAAATAACCGCAGCCTTGCCGGCCTTGATGAAGTTGTACGAGGAGGGCCTTATTGATCTGGACGCCCCGTTCAGCAATTACTGGAAACCCTGGAAACATAGAAAAGATAAACGGGACCTTAGCTTAAGGGAAATACTCTCCCATCAGGCGGGGCTTACCCCATACATTGTCTTTCTGAATGAGGTAATGCGAAAGGGAAAGCTGAAGAAAAGGTTTGTTCGCAGGCAGCCTTCTGAGAAGTTTTCGCTCAGGGCATATGAGGATGTTTACGTAAACAAGCGATTCCAGAGGAAAATGTACCGCATGATCAACCGATCCAGAGTGTCCTCGAATAAAACATATCGTTATTCAGGATTGGCCTTCCTGCTCTTCCCGAAAATTGTTCAAGACCTTACCGGACAATCCTACGCCTATTTCCTCAAAAAGCACTTCTACCTGCCTATGGAGGCCCTGACCCTTGATTTTAATCCGGAACTCACCTATTTCCGCAATCCCATAGTGCCCACAGAACGGGATACAGTATATCGCAAAACGCTCACTCAGGGATGGGTACATGACGAAAATGCTTCCCTTATGGGGGGCATCTCTGGAAATGCCGGCTTATTCGGAACGGCGAGCGACCTGTCAAAAATGATGCTGATGTACCAGAATTATGGGCATTATGATGGGCAGCAGTATCTGAAAAAAGAAACCCTGAAACAATTTACAGCGGTCCAGTTTCCTGAGAATAACAACCGTAGGGGACTAGGATTTGACAAACCCCTTTTGGACAACCAAAACCTGATACTCGGGGAAGCGTATCCTGCGCCCGAGGTAAGTCCAGAAAGCTTTGGACACAGTGGATTTACAGGCACCTTCGTCTGGGCGGATCCAAAATACCAATTGGTTTTTATTTTTCTTTCTAACCGGGTCTATCCCTATCGTTCGCATCGCCAACTTTATGAATTGAATATCAGGTCGGCATTACAACAAGTGTTTTATAAAGCATTGTTGCAAGACTAATACCCACCACTAATTCTCTTTTTATTGTTACTTTAGTACTATATTAAAGATTCATGGGACTACTGCTACTGTATGCTTTTGTGTCCATATTTTTCTCTTTCCTCTGCTCCATTCTGGAAGCAGTATTGCTAAGCATCACCCCAACATTCGTCAATGTTAAAAAGAGTGAGGGGAAATCCTATGCCCTGGCATTAGAAGCTCTGAAGAAGGATGTGGACAAGCCGCTGATTGCTATTCTTACCCTGAATACCATTGCCCATACGGTTGGGGCCATACTGGTGGGGGTACAGGCCAAAGTCACCTACATGGAACTGTACGGCAGTCGGGAGCACACTGTTTTTGGTCTTTCCTTTACCGAAGACCTGATGGTGGGTATTGTTTCCACAATCATGACCATCCTAATACTGGTAGCCTCAGAAATCATCCCGAAGACCATCGGGGCTACCTATTGGAAGCGCCTTGCCAATTTTACTACCAAAGCCCTGAATATCATGGTCTGGGTATTAAAATGGACCGGGCTCATGTGGCTGCTGCAGCTTTCCACCAGGCTTATTGGTAAAAAAGGCGGGCATGGCAGCGTCCTAAGCCGTGAAGATTTTACCGCAATGGCCGATATCGCCCATGAAGAAGGGGTGTTCCAGGAATCCGAATCCAAGGTCATCAAAAACTTACTCAAATTCGATGAGGTGTTTGTGAAGGACATCATGACCCCCCGGACGGTTATGAAAATCGCCCCGCAGACCATGACCGTCAAGGAATTCTTTAAAAATAACCCTAAACTCCGGTTTTCCCGCATCCCGGTTTATGGGGAGCGTGAGGATATCATCACTGGTTATGTATTAAAGGATAATGTCCTGGAGGAAATCATTGAGGAAAAGGGTGATATTCCACTATCAGATATCAAGCG
Organism: Lentiprolixibacter sp.; assembly: GCF_982873095.1. Classification (NCBI taxonomy): domain Bacteria; kingdom Pseudomonadati; phylum Bacteroidota; class Flavobacteriia; order Flavobacteriales; family Flavobacteriaceae; genus Lentiprolixibacter; species Lentiprolixibacter sp. The sequence continues at coordinate 5,865 of NZ_CEYNTP010000106.1, forward strand.
GGATATGCTGGTGACCAAACGGGACACCACGATTCCGCAGCTGTTTGAAACACTTATCGCCAAACGGGAACATATTGCTTTGGTCGTGGATGAATTTGGCTCTGTGAGTGGCCTGGTGACCATGGAGGACGTCATAGAAACCCTGCTGGGACTGGAAATCATGGATGAGAGCGACAATGTGGAGGACCTGCAGCAACTCGCGAGGAAAAGATGGGAAGACCGCGCGAAACGCACCGGGATAATAGAATAATCATGGAAACCGCTTTTCTTCAAACGCCGCTGGGCTGGACCCGCATAGTAGGCGATGAAGAAGGCCTGGTTGCTATTTCCGTTCTTGACGAGGCCCCTGAAACATCAGCCCTAATCCCTGAAGTACTGGAAGACGCTGTGTACCAGCTCCGGGAATATTTTGAAGGGAACAGAAAAACATTTGACCTGCACCTCAATCCCGAAGGAACCCCATTTCAGAAAGACGTCTGGAAACTGCTATCCGAGATCCCTTACGGTACAACCATCTCCTATCTTGAATTATCGCGACGGTTAGGGGACCCAAAAGCCATAAGGGCAGTAGCGGCAGCCAATGGGAAAAACCCATTATGGGTGGTAGTGCCCTGTCATCGTGTAGTGGGCAGCGACGGATCACTTACCGGATATGCCGGTGGACTGCACCGTAAAAAATGGTTGTTGGACCACGAGCAGGGATCCCACCAACAAAAGTTGTTCTAAAATTTACCGACCAGGCGGTCGGGAAGTGCAAATATTGATCCCTTCTATGCCCCGTTCTTCACGATTTGAACATCAGGATTGCGCTTTTTACCGATATCCCTGTTCTCTGAATTTGAAATGCACCACCATCAACCGACCGGGTAGTCGGTTTTGCCCATTTTGTCAGTGAACTACGTAGGTGGGCACAAAAGGGAGCTCCAGATGGCCGATTTGTTGCCCATCGGGACGTATAAACAGCATCCCACCGTCCCAGGTTCCAGGAGGGCCATCCACGGCATAACCCACGGCAAACAATTCAGCATCTTCCAGGTAATGAATATCGGTCAACACAATGGAATTGTCTAATTCTGCCTCATTCTGCTGCACAATCCCCAGCATGTCAATTACGCGGTCTTCGCTTAATGACAGATCAAAAACAGCCGGACCAGAGGTCAGGGGATAGGGCTGTGCAAAGAAATTGAGGTAAAATAGCTTGTCATCCACCAAATTTGCCTCAAGAGGTCCCCCTGGGAAAAATTTGTTCAGCACAAAATTTCCCTCTTCCTGTACGGCCAAGTTCTGCAGATCGTAGACGCTATACTGATAATTGGACTGGTCTGTGCTGCTCAATACCACCAATTCGTCAAAATTATTCAGGAATATGCTGGTCGTGGCACTGCCAAAATCAAGGGTCTGCAGCAGGGTGGCGTTGTCTGTATCCAGTAGGGCAAGGCGGTAGTTTTCGACACTATCGCGGTACAGGAGTACCAGTCGCCCATTGGCATACAGGGGTGAAAAGGCACGGGTGGTGTTAAATTCCACCTGAACATCGGTGAAATCCGATGTTTCCGGGTCAATGATCCGCACACTGTAATTACGGGTACCGCGCGGGCTGTAAAAGCCAAGGAACAGTTGGGATTCCGAATTGCTTCCCCAGGTAATGGCACGTTCATCGGTTACATTGTAGAAATTAGGGTAGGAAAGGGAAGCGCTGGTAACCACATCATGCAGTACCACGGAAAAGCTATCAGAGGCAAAACTGAAAAAGGACAGTAGATCTCCTGTTTGCCTTAAGGTGATATACTGCCTGTTTACCCCATTGCTCGCGGTGAGATCAAGTGTGGTCCCCTCCTCTGCAGCGGCGGCATAGGTGTATTTATAGATGCTAGACCCGTCTTCCCCTATGACCTGGAAATCGGGCAGGCGACTTCCCGTATCATCGATATCAGGCGAGTCATCATTAGAACAGCCCCAAATCAGCACAAAAGCCAACAGGAGCCCGAAAAGTCTATACTTGGACATGCAACTTTTTTTCTAAATGTACGAATAATGCCCAATACGGCTACTTTTTAACCGTACAGTCGCCAGCATTCCCATTTAAACAGCTATATACTAATCGGTATTTAAATTAACCTCCATCTGCTAGGGTCTTGCGGGGATTCGCCTATACTTGTTGCAGCAGGCCATAAAAATATCGTAACTTCATTGGCCATCACTTTATTGGAGGAACATCATGCTTAATAAGGTCAATCTGGAACACCTGGTGTTCCTGGACATTGAAACCGTCCCGGAACACGAAGATTTTAAAGCCCTGGATGAAACCGCCAAGGAGCTTTGGGCGCAGAAAACCGCCTACCGGCGTAAGGAGGACGAGACCCCTGAGGCCTTTTACGAAAATGCCGGGATTTGGGCAGAATTTGGACGCATAATCTGTATTTCTGTCGGTTTTTTCCACTTAAAAGGGGCGGAAAGGCAATTCCGGGTGACCAGTTTTTCCGGCACGGAAGAGGAATTATTGAACGCTTTTAAGCAACTACTTAATTCGCATTTCCAGGCAGCCAAATTCCTGTTGTGTGCCCATAACGGAAAAGAGTTTGATTTTCCCTATATCGCCCGGCGGATGATCATCAATGGCATTTCCCTTCCCGGCAAGCTCGACCTTTTCGGCAAAAAACCCTGGGAAGTCCCCCACCTGGACACCATGGAGCTATGGAAATTTGGCGACTTCAAGCATTATACTTCCCTCAAACTCATGGCCCATGTGCTGGGTATCCCCTCCCCCAAGGAAGATATAGACGGGAGCATGGTGCGACAGGTCTACTACGAGGACAAGGACCTGGAACGCATAATAAAGTACTGTGAGCAGGACGTGATCACGGTGGCCCAGATCATTTTGAGGCTGCGGAATGAGGGGTTGTTGACGGAGGAGGAGATTGTTTATGTGTAAGTATATGCTGCCTGTCTTGTGATTATTTATTCATAAAATTATTACTAATACAGTCTAAGAACATAAAAGATATAGGGTTAATGACTATATTCAGAT